>DASWZM010000158.1:0-3155 GCA_036404455.1 Occallatibacter sp.
TACGCGGGGATCGGCGGAGCTGAGGAATTCGCCCGCTGGATCGCCGACCCCGATCTCACCGTCGTCGATCTGGTCCCTCGACCGGAAATCGGAGCAGTCCCGGGTATCCACCCTACGGACAGAGACTCGTCCGTGGGGACCCCGGCGATGGGAAACACAAGCATTGCCGGCGTCGCCGGCGCCCTGGCAGGGGCAAACTGAACCCATGCGGATCACGCTCAATCTCGCTACCCGCCCCTTCGCCGATCTGGGACCGGCCATCAAGCGCCTGCGCATCGCCATGGCGGTGCTGGCGGTGGCCGCCATCGGCCTTGGTCTGGGCCTGCGCGCCTTCCACCAAAAGGCTGAGATAGCTCGTGCCCATGACCATTCGCTGGACGGCCAGATAGCCCGCATCACCCAGGAGCGGCAGGGCTACCAGGAACTGATGCGCCAGCCTGCCAACGTCGAGTTGCTCGCCCAGGTCGAGACGCTCAACCGTCTCTTCGATGAGAAGGCCTTTTCCTGGACGCTGGCCATGGAGGACCTGGAAACCGTGTTGCCCGGCGGGGTGCAGGTCTCCACCATCGAGCCGGCTCGCGCCAAGGACGGCCACATCACCCTGAAACTGCGCGTGATTGGTCCCCGGGACCGCGCCGTGGAACTGGTGAGAAACCTGGAGCACTCCAGGCGCTTTCTTCTGCCCCGCATTGTGGGTGAAAACGCCGAGTCCACGGGAGGCGCCGGCGAAAAGCTGGAACCGGTGAGCGCCTCGAATCGCGTGGACTTCGACCTGCTGGCCGAGTATAATCCGGCCTCGCCCGGAGAATACAAGGTCGTCAGGAAGCAGTCTTCGAACCCTGAAGACTCCGGCCGCCTGCCCCTTCACGCACCGCATGCAGCCCTTCCGCTTCCCAGCCCCGATTCCACTCCGGGGCAGCGGCCCGGCCGTCCGCCCTATATCGGCCCGGACCAGCCTGTGAATCCCCGGCTCATGACGCCCGGCGCCAGGTCCAACCCCGCGCCTCCTCCCGATTCAAGGCCAGGAGGTCCGCAATGAAGGTCCGTTCGTCCTCCGCATGGCGCGAACGCCTGGCTTCCCCGCTCACCTGGCACTACGCCGGGTTCGCCGTGCTGCTTGTGGTGGTGATCGGACTCTCGATCCGGCTCGGCCTGGACTGGGTCGCAACCAACGGCCGCTCCACCGATGCCCTGGCCGGAAAGCAGCTTGAGCTGAAGGCCATGGACCTGCAAACCGCTTCCTTGCGCGGACTGGACAAGCGCGTCGAAGAGTCCCGCTCGAAGATGCAAGCGTTTTATACCAAGCGCATCCCGCCCAATTACTCTTCGTTCGCTACCCGCATCGGCGAATTACAGGTAAAGTCGGGAGTGCGGCTCTCCAGGATGCAGTACACGCAAGATCCCCCTGGTTCCGATCTGACTGGGGTTTCCCTGGATGCGGGCATTAGTGGCACCTATCCGGAGATTATGCGCTTTGTGAACAGCCTGGAGCGCGACCAGACCTTCTTTGTCATCCGGGCCATGCAGCTGGCCGGGCAGCAGGGGGGGCTGGTGAACCTCCGGCTGCGCGTCTCCACCTGGCTGCGGCCGGCCGATGCAGCGGCAAGCGGACTGCCGCCCACGCCGGAGCCGGACAAAGCAGACGCGCCCTCCGCCTCAGGAAATGCGCCCTCCAGCGCGGGAAAGGAGGGCGAGTAGCGATGGCCATTGCTCTGGGCACGGAAAACAAGCGCCAGGTTTACCTGGTCATCGCGCTGTTTGTGGTGATTGCCGTGATCGGCGGCTATGAACTCTACGGCGCGTTTGAAGGCCCCTCCACGCCATCGGCTCCCCTCCCCGCCACGGCGCAACCTGCAAGGGGCTCAGCCACCGGCCGCACGGCGGCGGGAACCCGGTTCCCGGCCGGTGGCCAGAATACTCAGGGAGGGGATGCTCAAAAGCTGACCAACACCGGCCTCGATCCCTCGCTGCATTTCGACAAGCTGGCCGAGAGCGAGCAAGTGGAATACGCGGGCACCGGCAGGAACATCTTTTCCGCCGAATCCGCGCCGGTGACTATCGACAATCCGATCGTGCCGGCGCGGCCCAACCAACCCAACGTGAACACGCCTTCGGCTCCGCCCGGACCGCCCAAGCCGCCGGCCATCGATCTGAAATACTTCGGCTACACCCAGGCAAGAGACAAGACACTCAAAGCCTTCTTCGTCCACGGGGACGACATTTTTATGGCCAGAACAGGCGAGATTGTGGATCATCGATACAAGGTGGGGGCCATCCAGCCGGGCAGCGTCCAGGTAACTGACCTGAGCTACAACAACACGCAGACACTCACCCTGACCAACTGAAAACGGCCATCAAGATGAGAAAGTACCTTTTAACCCGTCGTCGTCCCCAACCCTTGGAAGAGGGTTACATTCTGGTTGCGGTCATGTTCATGCTGGCGATTCTAATCATCGCCATGGCCCTTGCCGCGCCCAGGGTCAGGAAAGAACTGCAGCGCGACCGCGAGATCGAGACCATACACCGCGGCAAGCAGTATGCTCGCGCCGTCAAGCTTTACTACAAGAAGTTCGGCACCTATCCGGCCAGCGTGGACGCACTGGTCAATACGAATCAGATTCGCTTCCTGCGCAAGAAGTACATCGACCCAACCACCGGCAAGGAGGAATGGAAACCGATCCGCTTTGGCCAGCAGAAGACCCAGTCCACGGGCTTCTTCGGCCAACCCATCGCCGGAGCCGGCATGCCCGGCGCTGGGCTGGGTGGGGGAAACGGACTCACAGGCCCTTCGCCCATCGGCGGGGTCAACCCCTTGAACAGCAACAGTTCAACTTCTTTGAACGGCAACAGTTCAACTTTTGGTTCGACCGACCCGGGGAACAACCCCAGTTCCCCTCCGGGCACAACGGGGAGCAACCCCACTTCTCCTCCGGGCGCAACGGGGAGCACGACGGACCCGTCCGGCGGCCAGTCCGGCGGGACCGCAAGCGGAGGGAGCGGCACGGGTTCCGGGAGCGGCTCAGCCTTCGGGACACCCGGGGGCCAAACCGGGCAGACCTTCGGCGGGGGCGGCATCATCGGCTTCTCGCCCACCAGCCCCAAGCAGTCCATCCTGGTCTATAGAAAGAAGAATCACTACAACGAGTGGGAGTTCA
>DASWZM010000159.1:0-3219 GCA_036404455.1 Occallatibacter sp.
CCGCACTGCCCGCCATCCGCCGCGCCGCCCACCTCCGCGAGATCGCCGGCCTGCTGCGCGCCAATCGCGAATCCCTGGCCCGCGTCATCACTGAGGAGCAGGGCAAAATCCTCTCCCTCGCCCAGGTCGAAGTCGACTTCTCCGCCGACTACCTCGACTACATGGCCGAATTCGCGCGCCGCTATGAAGGCGAGATCATCCCCAGCGACCGCCCCGGCGAAAATATCCTTCTCTACAAGGCCCCCATCGGCGTCATCGCCGGCATCCTGCCCTGGAACTTCCCCTTCTTCCTCATCGTGCGCAAGATGGCCCCGGCTCTGGTCACCGGGAACACCATCGTCATCAAGCCCAGCAGTGAAACCCCCAACAACGCCTTCGAATTCGCCCGCCTCGTTGCTCAATCCTCACTCCCCAAGGGCGTCTTCAACCTCGTCTCCGGCGCCGGCTCGGTGGTCGGCAACGCGCTCGCCAGCCATCCCAAAGTCGGAATGGTCTCGCTCACCGGCAGCGTCGAGGGCGGTGTCGCCGTCATGCACGCCGCCTCCGGCAATGTCACCAAGGTCTCCCTCGAACTCGGCGGAAAAGCCCCTGCCATCGTCGCCGCCGACGCCGACATCGACCTCGCCGTCCGCGCCATCCGCGCCTCCCGCATCATCAACACAGGGCAGGTCTGCAACTGCGCCGAGCGCGTCTACGTCCACGAATCCATCGCCGCCGAGTTTACCGCGAAAATCGCCGCCGCGATGCGCCAGACCGTCGTCGGCGACCCCTTCGATCCAACCACCGAAATGGGTCCACTTGTCAGCAAGCGCCAGCGCGAACTCGTCGCCGCGGCCGTTCAGCAGGCCCTCAACGACGGCGCAAAGCTCGAAACCGGCGGCGGCAATCATCCATCCAGCGCCGGTTACTACTTCCAGCCCACCGTCCTCACCAACTGCCGCCAGGAAACCTCCATCATGCAGCAGGAAACCTTCGGCCCCGTCCTGCCCATCGCCACTTTCACCCACCTGGATCAGGCCATCGCCTACGCCAACGACTGTGAGTACGGCCTCACCTCCTCCATCTACACCCGCTCGCTCGATGTCGCCATGCGCGCCTCGAACGAGCTCAAGTTCGGCGAGACCTACGTCAATCGCGAAAACTTCGAAGCCATGCAGGGATTTCACGCCGGTTGGCGCAAGTCCGGCATTGGCGGCGCAGACGGTAAACATGGCCTCGAAGAGTACCTCCAGACCCACGTCGTCTACATGAACTACGACCTCAACAAGCAGTAGCCGGAGCTCTCGCGGAAATCTTGTCTGAGCGGAAGCGGCCGCTGCATCACGGCGGAATCCGTTGGGAGTCCGCCGTGATCCCTGGAATGCAGCTGCGACAATTACGAAGCGAGGAGGGATGCGGCTCTTACGGCTGCAAGGGAGTATCCGCGGCCACGGATGCGGTCAGCGCCATGCCAGGCTTGATCTCGGCTTCATCTCCGCGAATCAGCAAACTCGCTGGTCCTACCACCGGGATAAGGAAAAGCGCCTTCGGCGTGCCGTAGTGGTTTTCTCCCTCGAGGGTTTCACCGCCGCGCAGCGGAATCTGCGTTCCGCGCACAGTAAGTGAATGGACATCGAAGGCAATGTCGCCCGGCGTGCCCATGTGGCCGGAGTGGTCTGCCTGGGTGATGGTGGCATCGACCGGCGTTCCCTTGGGGAGCACGACAACATCGCCAACCTTCACGTCCTGATTCAGCAGCAGGCTGATCTTATCTCCCACCTGCGCGGTCTTCGAATTCACAGCCGCGTCCGTGACCAGATGCAGGCGAGTTCCGGCATGGAGCACTCCTTCGCTGGAGAGAGCGAGTGGTTGCGCCGTGGTTGAGGCGCCTTGCACGGTGTAATCCGCGCGGGCGATGAGGCTGCGCGCGTAGTTGGGAGCCACGGCGATGGCCCGCAATTCAGTTGTAGTGTGGATGGGGACGGGGCCGGTGTAGCGGAGGGATGCGGTGGTCGGCGTCCAGCCGTTGGTGGTGTAATAGATGACCGCATAGTGCGTGGAGCACTTGATGCGCACAGCGGTTCCCGGCGCGACTACACCCGCTTTAACTGAAAAGGTCGGCTGCCGGGTGAAGGCGACGACCGGTCCGGAGTTCTGCTGCGCATTGTCGAGAGCCTGTTGCGTGGCTTGCTGGGCTTGTTGGGATGCCTGTAGATTGGCCTGCATAGCCTGTTGCGCAGCCTGCTGGTTGATTTGGATGGCCTGCTGCGTTGCCTGTTGCGCCGCCATACTGCCTGCGTCCTGGCCGAAGGCGGAAAAAGAACCAAGGACCAACGTGAGAACAATGACTTTCATCTTGATTCCCCAATCTTCTTCTCAGTCCACACATTTGGAACCGCCGATAAGGGGAATGGTTGTTTCGGCTGAAGTTTATCTCGGGGACAGGGCGCCGGTTATTCCCGCCTCGACCGCCGCCTTCATCACTCCGCAGTTAGAGAGAAAGCGGATGAGACCGGCAGTAAGTGGCTGCATGGCCTGAGGGTCGGCGTCTTGCGCCCCCGGTAACTCGACGGATGGTGCAACTTCGGCCATCTTCAGTTCGCCCGCTCCCTGCGCGTCGAGGATGAGAGCGCGAAGCTTGCGGGCCAGGTCGATTTCGAAACTCTCGGCGACAAAAACGAGTTTACCTCGGGTGGTGATCACCACCGGTCCTTCATTGGTTGTGAACACAAGTTCTTCCGCTCCGGAAGTGAGGCCTGGCGCCGCGGAGCGCTGTGCGGCGAGGTCGGGCTTGAGTCCTGAGTATTTGCGCCCCAGTTCGTTGGCGTAGAGCTGGGCAAAGGCCTGGGCCGAGGCCGTGTTCTTCCACGCCGAGAGATAAAAAAGGGCCAGTGATTTGGTGCTGGCCTGCTCCGCCGGGGTCTTGGCCGAGAGCCTCTGGCCGGCCCAGTAGAGGCCGCCATCCCAGGCCGGCGTAAAATCGCGCGCTGCGTTGTCGCCTCCGAAGAGCTCGGCAAGGATGTGCAGGTCGAGTTGCCCCACCTGGCCGATGTCGTAGGGCTTGTAGAGCTTGTCGACAAGAGGATGAATGTCGGGCAGAAGCGGCACCGAGGGAACGTGTTTTCGCTCGTATTCACGTGGGTTGATGATCTCCCAGGTGGAGGTGGGCGGGCGGTCCATGGTTCCGGCGAAGGCGGCGGCCTGGCCCTGGTCCATCCACACGTCCTGCTCGAAGCTGAG
>DASWZM010000160.1:0-2500 GCA_036404455.1 Occallatibacter sp.
CCTGTTCCCTGTTCCCTGACCCCGCTCACCTCACCCACACCGTAACGTCGTTCAACTATCATGGTTCCCGTGACGAATACACGCAACCTCGCGCCCCTCGTCTTCGCCCTGGCCCTCCTCTGCGCTGCCTCGCCCTCCCTGGCCCAGAAGAAGTCCAACCTTGAAAAGCCCATGGCGGGCCCTCGCGCCACGCCCCTCCGCGTCACCTGGCTTTATATCGCCGCCGACCCCAGCTCCCAGAAGGTCGACCGCGTCCAGATCGGCCGCGAAATGGTTGTCGCCGAAACCAGCGGCCCCTGGCTCCGCGTCTACGCCAACACCGACATTCAGGAGGCGCGCGCCAAGGACGCCCCCATCTTCGGCCACGACGAGACACCCCCCCCCGTCTCCGGCTGGATCGAAGCCAAGGGAATCGTAGTTGAAACCACCGCCAACGGCGACCAGGTCCTCATGGGCGAAGCCGCCAATCAGGAGTCCCTCGCCTCTGACCCGCGCGGCCCCGCCAACGCCGCCCAGAGCGCTCGCCTCCTTTACCGCCGCCTGGTTGAGATGTTCCCCAACTCCCCGCTTGTCCCTGAGGCCGCATGGCGCGCCGCCGACGTTCTCTGGCAATTGCAGAAGGCCGACGCCTCCACGCGCCCATCCGCCCGCGAAAAAGAAGCCTACATGCGCGATCAGATGGACGAAGACGAGTTGAAGAAGGTCCTCAAGCTCTATCCCCACACCCGCCAGGCCGGTCTCGCCGCCTATGAACTCATCGAAAACAAGCTCTGCGGTGACTGGCAGGGTACGGCCAAGTGCCCTGAAAAGGAGTCCGAGTTCTTCGAGAAATACGCCGCCGAATATCCTGACGGCCCCCGCGTGGCCCAGGCCCTCTACCAAGCCGTCTACCGCCAGGCCGTCCTTACCGATATGTACGCCGCCGACGGCAGCGACAAGAAAGCCGATGAAGCCCACAACCACGCCCGCGAACTCGCCGCCCGACTCAAAGACAAGTTTCCTCAATCCGATTCCTCATGGCGTGCGGGCGCCCTGGTTTACAAATTGGATCAAGGCGTTCCTGTTTACGGTATTGACCGCGAATGAGCTGAGACCTTCCCGTGCAAGACCCCGGCTGTGAAAGGGCACGACTTCAGTCGTGCCGTAAACGCTTCAGAATGATCGTAGGGCTTTAGCCCCTGAGGGCCCTTTTCGGGCATTTCCCTCCAGACCCTCCCTAATTCCGCAGCCTGTGGAGCCCTGAGGTATCCTTCTAATGGACTTCGACATTTTTGCATCTTCGCGGCGCCTTCCTCGTGAATGAAGGCGCCGCGCCAATCGCACACCGGAGGCTTCTTGAACCCATATCTTCAGTCCGTCCTGCTAGGCATCGTGGAAGGCTTGACCGAGTTTCTCCCCGTCAGCTCGACGGCGCATCTGCGCATCTCCGAAGGCCTCATGCATATCCCCCTCGACGACGCTTACTGGAAGATGTACACCATCGTTATCCAGGTGGGCGCCATCCTTGCCCTGGCCCTCCTCTTCCTCAGCCGCATTGTCGAATACATCCGCACCTTCCCCAGGGGTGAAAACGCTGACCGCACCTGGCTCAACCACCCCATTTCCCTCACCTTCATCGCCTTTGCCTTCACCTCCGCGCCCGCCTTGCTCCTCCACAAATGGAGCGAAAGGAATCTGGGCAGCATCACCGCCATGGCCCTAGCCCTGCTCATCGGCGGCATCGTCATGTGGATCATCGATGCCTGGGCCGCTCGCCAGGATCCAGCCATCACCGATATCGAACAGATGTCCCTCCCCCAGGCCATCTGGATCGGCCTCTGCCAAACCCTTTCGGCCATCTTTCCCGGAACCTCCCGCTCCATGTCCACCATCGCCGCCGGGCAGGTCGTCGGCCTCGACCGTCCCACCGCCCTCGCCTTCAGTTTCCTGCTCTCCATTCCCACCATGATCGCCGCCACCGGCTGGGACCTCCTCAAGGAGATTCACCCCTCCAAGGCCGCCCTCGCCGCCGGAACCGCCGCTCATGTAGTCATGACTCCGGAACGCTGGATCGTCCTTCTCATCGGCACGGTAGTCTCCTTCATCGTCGCCCTCGGCGTAGTCGAGTGGTTCCTCCTGTGGGTCCGCAAGCACGGCTTTGCAATCTTCGCCTTCTACCGCATCCTCCTCGGCGCCGCCCTCCTGATCTGGGGTGCAAGAATCATGGCCGGCTGACCAGCGCAAACTCGGCCGGCGATTCGCACTTTCCCAATTCGCACTGTCTTGAAAGGGCACGGCTGGTAGGTCGGGGTATTAACCCCGACTGAATCCCGTGCCTTAGAATCTGTCTAAAAACTGGTGGAGGAACCATCGAAGGAAGATGCGCGGATGGGTGCGAGCCATAGCTTAGAGGCATGTATCCGAGCGATTTAGCGGACGCACAGTGGTCGAAGCTGAAGCCGTTGCTGCAGGTGCGTCGGGGAGAGCGGCATGGCGGAGGGAGGCCGCGCAAGTATGCGTT
>DASWZM010000161.1:0-2334 GCA_036404455.1 Occallatibacter sp.
CACGGAGCGTTATGCTGAAGCGTCTCTGGAAAGGCAGACCCCGCCATCGAAACAGAAAAATGGCGCTCAAATTAAAAGTCAGGACTCTGCTGGTCATATTGTGTATTATCCACGATGGCTGAAACAAACAGTATGGCGGCCAGGACGCACATTCCATATTAATTGAGGAGGAACAGGTGGAAGACAATCGCAACGACATGCCTGAGGAAAAAGAGCGCTCCGTTCTAACGCGCCGCCGTCTTCTACAGGGAGCAGGTGGACTCATCGCAGCCTCAGCGCTTCCGGCAAATGGAGCAATGCTTGCGGGGCTCCCCCTCAACCAAGCGCCTGCGAAGTCATCTCCGACGGTTGCTGCCGATCTCAGCGGTCAGTTAGCGCGCTACATGGTGACGGCCCGGGAGCGCAGTCTGCCGCCAAAGGTATTGCTGGACGCTAAGCATCGTGTCCTGGACACGATGGGTGCCATGGTTTCGGGATCGCGTCTCAAGCCCGGAGAACTGGCCATCCGCTTCGTACGCGCGCAAGGCGGCGTGCCGGAAGCGTCGGTTCTTGCCACCGATATCAAGACCTCCGCCATCAACGCCGCGCTGGTCAATGGGATGTTCGCGCACGCGGACGAAACCGATGACGTCGACCCGTTAACCAAAGCGCATCCGGGCTCCGGCGTGGTTCCTGCCGCGCTGGCCATGGCGGAGCGCGAGCAACGCTCTGGAATGGAGGTGATCAGGGCGGTGGCGCTTGGCTACGATGTCGGTTGCCGTTTCGTCGTCGCTCTTGGACCGGACTTGGTGCGCGGCGGTCACCGCGGCATCGAGTGTCCCGTCTCTACGATGGGCGGCATGGCAGCGGCGGCCTCACTGGCTCGCCTGGACGAAACCGGGATGCGCTATGCGCTTTCCTATGGCGCGCAGCAGGTGTCAGGCCTCTGGAGCTGGGTCCAGGATCCCGATCACATTGAGAAAGCCTTTGACATCGGCGGCATGGGCGCCCGCAACGGCGTGACTGCGGTGGTCATGGTCCAGACGGGATTTACCGGTGTCCGCGATGTACTGAGCGGAAGGCACAACGCGATCGAGGCGCTTTCCTCCCAGTCGCACCCCGAGGCGATCATGGCCGGTCTGGGCAGCCGGTATTTTGTCTCGGAGACGGGCATCAAGACCTATTCCGTGGGCTACCCCAACCAGGCCCCCCTGGATGCGTTCTTTACCCTTCGCCGCCAGTATGGCTTGCGCGCCGACAATGTCGAGCGCATAGTTGTCCGGCTGCCGGAGGACGGGCCCGGCATTGTCAGTAACAGTCCGATGCCAGACGTCAACTGCCAGTACCTCATCGCCACGGCCCTGATAGACGGCGCCGTCTCGTTTGCCAATAGCCACTCGCGCGAGCACATGGCCGACCCGCAAATACGCGCCGTCATGCAACGCGTGCAGGTGGTCGGAGATGCCAAACTGAACGACCCCGCCGCGCCACGCAGCGGACTGGTCGAGGTGACCCTGCGCGACGGCCGCACCGTAAGCCACTTCACGCGGTTTCCCCCGGGCACGAAGGAGAATCCGGTGGATACGGAGGGCATGAACGTGAAGGCGCGTGATCTGATGACGCCTGTATTGGGTGCTAAGCGCACGGAAGAGCTTATTCAGCGGGTGAACGCCCTGGAAGAGGTGAGCAATATGCGTGAGCTCATCCGCTCGCTGCTGACACTCTAAAACCAACGAATGGGGAGGTAGAACTTTGGCCCGCAAGAATCGTTGCTCCGGCCGCCACGCCCCTTACTTCCGGAAGTAGCATAGTTGGAGAAGTGCTCGTTCCGCAGTAGCTTCGCAAGGAGCCAGAATGGCAGACAAATCAGAAGCCGAGGCCGCAATGCTCAGCCCCGGTTCCAGCTTCCAACTTCAAGCCAAGGGACTCGGATTCAAATGCCGCATTGATGGACGCAGGCAGGGGCCATGGCTTGTTTTTTCAAATTCGTTGGCGACCAACCTCTCCATGTGGGACGAGCAGGTGGCCGCCTTGGGTAATGAGTTCCGGATTTTGCGCTACGACCAGCGCGGCCACGGAGGAACAACGGTTCCGAGCACTCCCTGCACTTTCGACCAACTGGTCGGCGACGTACTGGCGATTTTCGACGCTATTGGAATTGATCGCGCAACGCTGCTGGGGGTTTCAATGGGGGCCGTGACGGCACTGCGCTTCGCGGCGCTGCACCCACAGCGTCTGGATCGGGTGATAGCCTGCGACGGTCCATGGGTAAATCCGGCGGGCGCGGCCGAACTCTGGGAGGAGCGCATTGCGGTCGTCAGGTCGCAAGGGATGCAGGCGCTGGTCCAGCCCACT
>DASWZM010000162.1:0-3840 GCA_036404455.1 Occallatibacter sp.
CGTTGGGGCCGAGCAGGCCGAAGATCTCGCCGTCGGAGACTGAGAAGCTTACGCCTTTGACCGCTTCGAAGGTACCGTAGCGCTTGACGATGTTCTCGACGGCGATGGCGGTTTGCGGCGACTGTGCTCCGTTGCCGTTGATGGCCGGGCCGAGTTGGCCGGAGCCGGGTTGGAAAGGGGCGGTCACTGCTTCACCAGCTTGCTTTTGGAGATGTAGACTTCGGCGGTCATGCCGGGGACAAAGCGCTCGGTGGGGTTGTCGATGAGCAGCTTCAACTGGATGGTTTTGATGTCGCGCTTGCGGCTGCTGACGTCGCGCTGGGTGGCGAAATCGGCTTCGGCCGCCTTGTTGATGACCTTGCCCTGGAGCGCAGCGCCCGAGGGCATGACGACGCGGAGCGAGTCGCCGAGCTGGACGGCGTCGGCCTGGGTTTCAGGCAGCGGGGCGTAAACCCAGGTCTGGGTGAGGTCCATGATGGTGACGATGGGCGCGCCAGCGGCGACCACTTCTCCCTGGCGGGCGGCGCGAACGTTGACCTTGCCACTGACAGGGGCAAAGACCTGGGAGTAGCCGACCTCGACCTTGGCCTGCTCGGCAAGGGCGCGGGCGTTTTCGACCTCGCCGCGGGTGGAATCGACGGTGCGGGCGGCAACGGTGGTGAGCAGCTCGTGAGCGCGAGCCTGGCGCAGCGAGGCTTCAGCGGCGGTGACGTTGTCCCGCGCGGCATCGACGGCGGCCTTCGAGGCTTGCAGGCTGGTGGCCGCGTCGTCCTTGGCCTGCTGGCTCATGATGCCCTGCTGGGCCAGCGCGACGGTGCGGCTGGTGTCGGCCTGCTGGTGCTCGTAGTTCGCCTGGGCCTGGGCCAGGGCGGCTCGCGCGGAGCTGAGCTGGGCCTCGGCGTTTACGGTGGCGCTGCCGGTTTCGCCGCGGGTCTGGCGCTCAGTTTCGACGGTCTCGCCGAGCTTGAACCTCTGGCTGATGGCGGTGGCCTCGGCGGCTTTGCGCGCGGCCTGCAGGTCGTCGCTCTCGATAATGGCGATGAGCTGGCCGGCTTTCACGTCCTGGCCCTCATCGACGGTCAGGGTCTGGATGCGGCCGGGAATTTTGGCGCTGACCACCACCTCGTTGGCGTCGACGGTGCCGATCAGTTGCAGATCGCCGCTTGGCCGGACGGTGACAAAGTACCAGATCAACGATCCGATGGTGAGCAAGCCCAGGATGAGAAAAACTCGATTGCGTGCGTTCATTGGCGCCTCATACTTTTCCAGTCGTTCAGTTCACTTCGATATTGTGGTTCCAACGTTCAAATGTCGCAGAAAGCGATCTCAGTGCTGTCGCCATGAGTCCGCCGGACAGCCTGAAGGTCTCCTTCGATCCAAGTATGCCACAAATAGTTAACCATGATTAATAAGTTTACTTAATATTAATTATCGACGTTCCTCAGCAGCAGCAGTTTGACCCTCCTTCTCGCCGGGTCTTCGAGGTAAAAACTGGCGCAAGGGAGGGAGACCAGGACGTTCGGCGCCGATACTCGGGGGCATGGGCGTGGACGCAAGCACACGCGTGGCCACGCGCGTGCCGTGCTCGCGGTCGATGAAGATGGCCTGGCCCAGATACTCGACGGCCGCCTTGCGACGAAAGTCGAGCGCGGCAGGGTGGAAGGGATCGCCCTCCGCAACGAGCCGCATCATGGGGGCGGAGAGAAAGTAGAAGACGTTGGGACCAAGCACGGCGTAAATCAGCTGTGAGTTTTCCACCGGAATCAGCTCACCGGAGCGAATTCCCTCCTCGGCCACGGCGACCATTTTGTCTGCCATGGGCCTGAAGAGCTTTTCGACCAATGGGCTCATGGCGTTCGACTCGCCCTTGCGGAGGCGGATCATTTCCTGCTGCATGAGGGTCTGGAAGACGGGTTGGGAGTAGATGCGGTCAAAGTGGTTGAGAGCCGTGCGGACCAACCGTTCGCCAGCCGAGCAGTCGAGGGCGAAAACCGACATGCTGGAGGCGACCATGCGGGCGGCCACGGTTTCCAGGGTCGCGGTGTAGAGGGCCTCTTTGCCCTGGAAGTAGTAATAGATGAGGGCCTTGTTGACACCTGCCGCCTCGGCAATCTGCTCGGTCCGGGCGCCGGCAAGGCCGTTGGCGCTGAACTCGCGGGTCGCGGCTTCAAGGATACGGGCGCGGGTCTGGTCGGCGCGTTCGGTCTGGGAGCGGATTGGGGTGGTGGCTGGCATGTTTTAACTAACTAGTTAGTAAACTAAATGAAAGAGCGGCAGTTTGCAAGCCGTTTTGAGAAAAAATCGATGAAGATGGACGCGAACTGGCATTGCTTGCGAGCCGTGCGCCCTTGAAATGATTTCAAAACTTGGTTAAGATGAATTAGCAGGATGGAGCAGACCATGATCACCGCAAGCATTTTCGAAGCAAAGACCAACCTCTCTCAGTTGGTCAAGCAGGCGCAGAGGGGCGAAGTGGTGACGATCACCTCAGGGCGGGCACGGACTCCGGTGGCTCGGCTTGAAGCTATTCAGCCGGTTGCGAAGAAGCGGCTTGGGGCTCTTGAGACACCGGGATTCGTGTTGCAGGAGCAGTTCTTTGAGCCGCTGCCGGAAGAGGAACTACGCCTTTGGAACGGAGACGGGGAGTGAAGGTTCTGCTCGACACATGCGTGGTCATCTGGGCCACTCTCTCTCCTTCAGTGCTCAGCCGCGAAGCGCGGGAGGCGATTGCGGACGAGGGCAATGTGGTTCTGGTATCGGCGGCATCGGCGTGTGAGATCGCAACCAAGGTGCGGCTGGGCAGACTCCGGGGCGCCGAGAAACTGGAGCGGAATTATATCGACGTGATGGAAGATGCCGGCTATACCCTGCTGGCCATCGATACGGCGTCCGCCCTTCGCGCGGGCCGATTGGCTGCGGACAATCGCGACCCGTTCGACCGCATGATCGTGGCCCAGGCGCTGGGGCTGGACATCCCAGTCGTCAGTCCCGATATCCAGTTCGACGGGTTTGGTATGCGGCGCATCTGGTGAGTTGAACGCTGGAGCGGTTTCTCAGGCAAAGAAGCTGATCTGGCGGGCCTGGCTGTATGCGGTGGGCTGGCTGGTGAGTTCCTCCTGGCCGTCGTCGCCGAGATCGTCGAAATCGTCTTCCGGTGCGTCGTCTTCGGATCCGCGTGCGGATTTTCCGTTGCCGGGAGAATAGGTTTCGTCGCCGGTTCGTGCCGAGTTCTCGACCCGGGCCATCGGCAGCGGTTCAAGATCCGGCTCGATGGAGCGGCTGAGCGGCAGCGGCGTAAGGTTGGTGATTGGCGTGATTCCCATGTTCGCTCCTGCCTGCGAGGCTTGCCATGTCCCGTTTATCGGCAAGCAGGCGGCGAAGTTTAAGTTTTCTGAAGGTATTGTCCGAAAATCGTACAAGCGGCGCGCCCGCGATTGCGATTTGTTGAATTACACCGGTGCGGGCGCGAGCGGGTTCAGGGGTGCACGGCGAAGATCGGCGGGGCGATCAGGGCGGTTCTGGCTGGAATCTGGACTCCAGATTGGGCTGGTGAAGTTTGGTCCTGGGCTTGGGTCCGTTCCAGCAGCGCCATTCCCTGGGAAAGATTCATGGCCGCGGGCACTTGGACAAAGCCGCCGCGCACCTCGCTGGTCTCGCGAGCGAAGGTCTTGAAGCACAGGGCGCGGCCGAACAGGTGCACCTCGATGCGCTCGGTCTTCCAGTCCGTGGGACTGACCTGGACGCGCTGCAACTGGAACCATCCGCCTTTGTAGAGGCGGCCCAGGATGCCGTAGCCGAAGTCCACATTGTCCTCGGTGTGGGCGTCGAGGCGCGCCAGGC
>DASWZM010000163.1:0-12537 GCA_036404455.1 Occallatibacter sp.
CCCGCCGATCGAGTGTCACTTACAGTACAGGCGTGTTGAAGTCGGCGATGAACTGGATTCCTGGAACATCGAGTTTGGCCAGTTGCTTGTCGCCGGTAAGAAACAAATCGATTCCTGCTGAAGCGGCAGAGGCCAGATGAATTGAATCGGCGATTTTCACTTTTTCCCTCGACCGCAGCCTGCTGAACGGGGCCACCGCTCCTTCGTCAAAAGGCAAACAGGAGAATCCCATCTCCCGGATAATTTCGCGCACGGTCTTCGCCTTCTGAGGATTCTGGGACTTTTCGGCGCCTGCCATCACTTCACCAAGAGCTAGATAGCTCGTATAAAGCGAATCGCCCCGCCGACGGGCCCGCTCAAGAAGCTGCCGCGTCCTCGGCTGGAAAGTCGGGTGGCCTTCAAACAGGTAGATGAACAGCATCGTGTCCCAATAGATTCGGCTCATGCCGCGTCCCCATCTTCCGACCTTATCCATCGCAGAAATGCTTCACCGCCGCCATACTCTGCAAGTTCCTCTTTCAATAGCCCACGTGCTTTCTCTGTCACCCTGAAAGCCCAGGCAGCAGGGTCCTCCTCTTGAGCCCCTGTTTGCTCGTTCTTCAATGTGTCCTCCTTCACGCTGGTTTGAGCTCCGGCCTTTGCCACGCGATATTTCAAAACAACTGTAGGGCTCTGCTTGGACGGTGGCCCCAATATCTCTTCGATTTCAAGCCCATTCTCTCTGAGGAACTTCGCTGTTTGGAGCGCGCTGCAGATTTGAGGGGTATGCCGGGCGGGGAACCCTTCGGCACTCAAGTCCCCAAGAAGATCCCTCACGCTGATTGAAAATTGTCGTTTCCCGGATCGAATTGCCGGATGCACATATTTTGTTTGCGCCATAGCTCGCACTTTGTCGCTCAGTCCTTGATTCATTGCCTCTCATTTGTTGCGCACACGAGCCGTGAAATTCAGCAAACAGATACATTTTGCAAGAGTGGAGAATGTTGTCAAGTAGAATGTCTTTTCAGACATTCTCGCATTGAAGATAGTCTACATCAGAACAATGGCTTTCCTGTAAGAGCCGGCTTCCTCCTCCGCCCCGGCGGTGTATCCTCACCCTTGGCATGAAACGCATCCTCACGGCCCTTGTCTTAATTCCGATCGTCCTGGTTCTGGTGTTTCTGGGGCCCAGGTGGGCGATTACCCTGGTGACGGCGGGGGTGGCGGTGCTGGCTGCCTGGGAGTATCTGGGCCTGGCGGAGCGTGGTGGCGCCAAACCGCCGCGCATTGCGGTGGTGGTGGCCATTGCGGCCCTTTTTGCCGGCAACTTTGAATACCCAGCCCAAACCGCGGACATCTTCGGCGTTCTGAGCCTGGGCCTGCTGGTCTACTGCACCTTCGGCTCGAAGGTGGAGCAGGTGATGCCGGATGCGGCGATCTCCGTTTTCTGCATTCTCTATGTTGGGCTCACCCTGCTTGCACTGCCCGCCCTGCGCGAGGAAACCAATGGTCCCTCGCTGGTGACTTTCTTGCTGTGCGTGATTTGGGCGGGAGACACCGCCGGTCTCTATGTAGGCCGTCTCTGGGGCCGGCACAAGCTGGCGCCCGCGCTCAGCCCCAACAAGACCTGGGAGGGCACACTGGGCTCGCTCGCCGGCAGCCTGCTGGCGGCGGGCGCACTGCTGGGCCTTGCTGACTGGCTGGCACAATGGAACTCGGCTAAACTCTCGTACCCTGAAGACGTTTGGTACTGGCTGTTGCTGGCCGTGGTGGTGAACGTGGCCGGGCAGGTGGGAGATCTGGCCGAGTCGGCACTGAAGCGCTCGGCCGGCGTGAAGGACTCGGGGAACCTGCTACCGGGCCACGGCGGGGTTCTGGACCGCATCGACGCCCTGCTGCTGGCAGCTCCGGTGCTATGGTACGCTCAGGTTATTCACCAGCGGTTTTGATGGGTTTTCCTGAAGCTTGCAAACCCGCGTGCTCCATTTCACACGATTTTTGGGGTGTGCATTGGAGGAGGGTTTTGGTATGCACATAGAGGTTACACCAACCCCAATTTATCAAAAGAACAGAGGGTGCTGCTCGAACCATATCAATTGAAGCCTGGGTGCGCACTCTCCCTGTAGGGCCCTCGCAAGGGCCCCGATCGGCTCTGATTCGCGCTATGATTTCCCTAGGAGTTGGCACGATGACAACCCGAATCGTTCGCGTTAGAAACACTCTGACCGTGGAGATTCCCGAAGAGTTGCTGATACAAGCCTCCCTGCCTGTCGGCGAGCCGTTGGAATGGGTTTCGAACGGGAACGGCAGCATCACGCTCGTCAAGCCTTCCGCCACCGTAAACCCGCGCAAACGCAAGACCTTGGAAGAGCTTCTGGAAGGTATTCCAGAAGGGACCTGCATCCCGGAATACGACTGGGGTCCTCCGCGCGGGGTTGAGGTTTGGTGAAACCCTACAGCCCCGATTGCGGCGATCTGGTTTGGTTTGATTTCGATCCACAAGCCGGCAGGGAGCAAGCTGGCCGCAGACCGGCATTGGTACTCTCCGCCCGGTTCTTCAATCTGAGAACCTCCTTGGCATACGTTTGCCCCATCACAAGCAAAATCAAGGGTTACCCGTTCGAGGTTCTCCTTCCTCCAGGACTTCCCGTGCGTGGAGCCATTCTTTGCGAACACATGCGCAGCATGGATTGGCGGGTACGGAACGCGATGCTGATCGGCAGAGCACCGGACGACGTTCTTCTTGAGGTTCGCGAAATTGTCGGGTCCATCGCGGGTATCGCGCCATAAGAGGGCTGGAATATTTCTTATCGCGGTACTGACTCACAATCCCATGGAAATTGAAAAACACTATGAAGCGACTTGCCATTCTCGGTTCGACGGGCTCCATCGGCCAGAGCACCCTCTCCATCGTCGAGCAGTTTTCCGACCGTTTCTCGGTTGCCGCGCTGGCTGCCGGGCGCAACATCGACGAGGCCTTCGCCCAGGCCGTTCGCTGGCGGCCGCGGGTGGTCTCGCTGGCCACGGAAGAACTGGCTGAGGAGCTGAGCAGGCGCCTGCGGCAGGCCGGCGTTACCGGGATGGATGTGGTTCACGGGAGCGAAGGGACCGTAGCTTGCTCCACGCTGCCCGAGGCGGACTTTGTGGTTTCGGCCATTGTGGGCGTGGCGGGCCTGGAGGCCACGCACGCGGCGATCCTGGCCGGCAAACCGGTGGGTTTGGCCAACAAGGAGTGCATGGTGGCCGCCGGCGAGATCCTGACCCGCGCCGCGCGCGAGCGCAATGTGGCCATCCTGCCCATCGACAGTGAACACAATGCCGTCCACCAGTGCTTGCGTGTGGGCGCGCATTCTGAGGTGAAGACCATCTGGCTGACGGCCTCGGGCGGCCCGTTTCGCCAGCTTCCGCTGGATCAATTTGCCGCCATCACTCCGGAACAGGCGCTCAAGCACCCCACCTGGGTGATGGGCCGGCGCATCACCATCGACTCGGCGACCATGCTGAACAAGGGGCTGGAAGTGATCGAGGCCTGCCGGCTGTTCGATGTGGCCCCCTCCCAGGTGCGCATCACGGTACACCCGCAGTCCACGGTTCACTCGCTGGTGGAGTACGTGGACGGGTCGATTCTGGCGCAAATTTCCGTTACGGACATGCGGCTGCCGATCCTGTATGCGCTGGCCTACCCGGAGCGGCCGGCTTCGACGCTTACATTCGACCTGGCAGCGTTGCGCCACCTGGACTTCGAGGAACCCGATTTCGAGCGCTTTCCCTGTTTGAGATTGGCCTTTGAAGCCGCGGAAAAAGGTGGCGCCCACTCGATTGCCTTGAACGCGGCGGATGAGGTAGCCGTGGAGGCATTCCTTGAGCGGCGCATCCCGTTCACCGGAATCCCGCGTACAATTGAAATGGTGCTCGCAGCCACGCCGGAGGCGCATCCCGCCACCATTGCGGGTGTGCTCGCCGCCGACCGAGAGGCGCGTCAAACGGCTGGTGCACTGTTGAAATAGAGCCGCAGGCTGGGCGCAGCGCTTTGTCGAGGGAAAAACCGCCAATCTATGCATGAATTTCTGGTTTCTGCTGTCGCATTCATCGTCCTCGTGGGCCTGATGGTCGTGGTCCATGAGTTCGGCCACTTCGCCGTCGCCAAGCTCTGCGGCGTGCGCGTCGAGTCGTTTTCCGTGGGCTTTGGACCGCGGCTGTTCGGCATCAAGTACGGCGAAACCGACTACAAGGTCTGCCTTCTGCCCCTGGGCGGCTACGTCAAGATGACCGGCGAGAATCCCAGCGAAATTCCCGTTGCTACCGGCACAGTCACCGAAGAACCGGTGGACGATCCTGGGGCCTTCACCGCGCATCCTCGCTGGCAGCGGATGCTGATCGGCGTGGCCGGTCCGGTTGCCAACTTCATCCTGGCCTTCGTGTTGATGATCTTCTACTACGGCTGGATCAATGAAGTCCCCAAATACGAGGTCAAAACCACAACCATCGAGTGGGTGGTTCCAGGCTCGGTGGCAGCCCAGGCCGGCCTTCAGCCGGGCGACGTGATCCGCCACTTTGAAAACGTGGTTAATCCCAACTGGGACCAGGTGAACGCGCGTGCGGCCCTGAACCAGAACCAGACCGTGCCCGTTACCGTGGACCGGGCGGGCCAGACGGTGGCACTTTGGCTTCACTTGCCCGCCGCGGTGAAGGGCCAGGATTTCGATGTCAGCGATCTGGGCACCATCCCGCAGTTCGTCGAAGGCCCGATCGGCGTACAGCATGTGCAGCCGGGGTGGCCTGCGGCCCAGGCCGGCCTGCGCGACGGGGACGCCATCCAGTCCGTGGATGGTCATGCTTTTCACACTGTGCAGGCGCTGCTGGCCTACATGCAGGCCGGGCAGGGTAAGCCGATTTCGCTCACCGTGGTGCGCAACGGCGCAGTTCTGCCTCCCATGGTGGCGCATCCGGCTAAGCTGGATTCCAACGACTGGAAGCTGGGGTTTGCGCCAGTGCCGGTTCCGTTTGGCCCCGATCCCCTCCCTTTGAAGTCGGCCGTGACCAAGTCGTCAGCGTTCTGTGTCGACAACTCCACTCTCATTGTCGACGTGCTGGGGCGGCTGTTCACACACAAGGTTTCCGTCTCGCAACTGTCCGGTCCGGTGGGGATTGCGCGCATGGCCGGGGACGCGGCAGAGATGAAGGGATGGCTTCCCAAGTTCGGGTTGGCCGCGGCCATCAGCCTCAACCTGGGCATCCTGAACCTGCTGCCTTTTCCCATTCTCGATGGCGGCCTGATCCTGTTGCTGGTGATCGAGAGCGTGATCCGGCGCGACATTGGCGCGAACGTAAAAGAGCGGATCTACCAGGCGGCCTTTGTGGTGCTGATCGCGTTTTTTGCTTTCATCATCTTCAACGATGTGACCAAGCTGCCAGTCTTCACGCACCTCAAGCCGTAGGTCAGTTATCAGAGATCAGAGATCGGCTTGGCGACTGACCCCTGACCCCCGATCCCTGACCCCTCGTGAGAGAGCCTGCCCAATGCCAGTGACCACCGAAGTGCGGGTGCGGTATGCGGAAACCGATCAGATGGGCATTGTGTATTATGCCAACTATCTGGTGTGGTTTGAGATAGGGCGCGTGGAGCTTTTGCGCTCGCTGGGCCTTGCGTATAGCCAGTTGGAGATCGACCACCAGTGCATTCTGCCGGTGATTGAGGCCAGTTGCCGGTATAAGGCGCCGGCGCGGTACGACGACCGGATTTTGATCGAGACGCGGCCTTCGCTGTTGCGCGGATCGGTGCTCAAGTTTGCCTACCGTATCCTGCGCAAAGCCTCCGAGGGCGAGGAGCCCAGGCTCCTGGCCGAGGGCGAGACGGTGCACGTGGTCTGCGACGACCAGTTGAACAAGAAGCCCCTGCCGGAAGGTTACGCCGCGGCGCTGCGGGCGATGATGGCCGACGAGTAGAGACTTCCGATTCGGCGCCGGTCCTTTTAGCGTTTTGTACGGACAGGTTGGGAGACCAAGTTATCCTGTTTGCCATGGAACTGATCTTCGAGGTGCGCGAGAGGGAAGAGGGCGGCTACGTGGCGCGGGCGCCGGGTCACTCGATCTTCACCCAAGCCGACACCTGGGAAGCGTTGCGCCAAAACGCGGTGGAAGCGGCCAGCCTGCACTTTGAGGACGCGCCTGCGCGTCCAGAGCACATCCGGTTGCATCTTGTAAAGGATGAAGTCATTGCGGTTCGTTCCGGCGATCCTGTTCGCATGAACGCGCACGAATCGTGGCTCCAGGATATGGAGCCCACTCTCACCACTGCCCCTGAGTTGCAAGGCGTACTCGGCGAGCTCTCCCGCCGCGAACCAATCTTCCATCGACCGGAGTTTGGGACGTCGAGGGCCGATTTCGAGAGGATGACGGTGGAGGACTACTGGGAAACCGGTGCTTCCGGACGCCGTTACTCCAGACAGTGCGTGCTGGACGGTTTGGAGGAGCGATTTTCCGTCCCGCACGCCGACGTCTGGGAGACAGGAGACTTCAATTGCCGCAGATTGTCAGAGGACACCTATCTGCTGACTTACACGCTGCTCCAGGACAAAGCGCGGCTTACCCGGCGGTCGACGATCTGGCAGCAGACTCCCGACGGCTGGAAGATTGTCTACCATCAGGGAACCATCGTTCAGGACGCTTAAAGGGCCCCTCAACGCAGGACGACGGCGAGCGCAAATCCGTCATACCCCTTGGTTCCGACAGTCTGGAGCACGGTCGCGCTCAAGCGGGGTTCTGCGGCCAACAACTCCGTGAAACGCCGGACGCCTTGCACGTTGGGATCGTCACAGTCCGCCTGAAGGACCTTCCCATCGCGGACCACGTTGTCCGCAACGATCACCGTTCCAGGGCGCGACAGCTTCAATGCCCATTCCAGGTATTCGGGGTAGCTCTGTTTGTCGGCATCGATGAAGATCAGATCGAAGGGCGCGGCGGCTGTGTTTTCCAGCGTTGGGAGGCTGTCGATCGCTCGTCCAACCCGCAAATCTGTACGATCCAACACGCCGGCGTTCAACAAATTTGCGCGCGCGACTTCCGCGTGATGGGGGTCGAACTCCAGCGTCACGATGCGCCCGCCCTCGGGAAGCGCACGGGCAAGCCAGACGGTGCTGTAGCCGCCGAGGGTTCCGATCTCCAGGATGCTCCGTGCGCCGCAGATGCGCACCAGGAGATCGAGAAACCTGCCCTGAAGTCTTGAGACGTCGATTGCCGGAAGGCCGGCACTCTTGTTTGCAACCAGAGCGGCGTCGAGCTTGTCATCGGTCTGGGATGGGGCCAACAGATCGCCGAAGTAGCGGTCAACCTGCGTCCAAAGGTCCTGCATGCCGGTCTCCATGGGGGTGGAATCACTTGTCTCGCGCCACCACAAAATCCGGCACCCAGAGTAGCGCGCGCTTGAATTCGGAGTCTGGCAGCGGGGCTAGCGCCTGGCGGCTGAGCTCGGCGTAGCGGTCGGCGACGGACATGGCGTATTCGACCGAGCCGTTGCGCACCAGAATCTCGCGGATCTGCTGGCGGCTGACGTTCTCAAAGCTGCGGTCGTCCAGAACGCGCTGGATGGTCTGCCGGTCGACGGCGGTGCCGTGGTCGATGGAGTGAATCACCGAAAGAGTCGCCTTGCCTTCGCGCAGGTCGCTGGCCACGGGCTTGCCCAGAACCTCTTCCGTGGCAGTCAGGTCGAGCACATCGTCGACGATCTGGAACGCCAGGCCGACAGCCCGGCCATAGGCGGCAAGACTCGTCTCCTGGGCCTCGGTGGCGCCGGCCAGCACCCCGCCGAGTTTCATCGAGACGGCAAACAGGCAGGCGGTCTTGCGAAAGATCAGGTCGTAGTACTCGGCCTCGGAGACGGCCTTGCCCAGTTTTTGAATCTGCAACAGCTCGCCTTCGACCATCTGCTGGGTGAGGCCGATGAGCAGGTCGAGCACGCGGAGGTTCTTCTCTTCGAGAGCCACCTTGAAGGCCTGCATGTAAAGCCAGTCGCCGGCCAGCACGCATTTTTCGTTGCCCCAGGTCGTATTTGCAGAGGGCCGGCCGCGACGCGTGTCGGCGCCGTCGATGATGTCGTCGTGAACCAGCGTAGCGGTGTGCACCATCTCCACCACCGTGCCCAGGCGGATGGCGGCGTTGCCGGAGTAGCCGAGCATGTGCGCGGAGAGCAGTAGCAGCGAGGGGCGAATGCGCTTGCCGCCGCCCTCGCGCAGATACTCGGCGATCTCCGTGATGGTGCTTACGCCGGAGGCGGCGTCGCGGCCCAACTCCTGCTCGATCGCCACGAGGTCGTCCCGCAGCAGATCGAAGACCTCTCTCGCCGTCGCTATAGCCAGTGTGCTCAAAGCTCTCCGGTTCTCGTGCTTCATCGTTCTGTACGGCTTTGCTGCCGGTGCACAACTTGCTTATCGGATGCGTCCGGTTCCCAAAAAGCCCCCGCTCAATTCGTGCGGTAGTTGGTAAACTGCAACTCCAAACCCAAATCTTTGCCCCGCAACAAAGCGATGATGGCCTGCAGCTCGTCGCGGTCTTTGCTGGATATTCTGACTGTATCGCCTTGGATGCTGACCTGCGCCTTCTTTTTTGAGTCTTTGACCAGGCGAACGATTTCCTTGGCCTTTTCCGCGGGGATGCCCTGCTGCATCTTGATCTTCTGCCGCACGCTCTTGCCGGAGGCCTGCTCCAGCTTTTCGTAGGTCAGATTCTTCAGCGAGACGCCACGCTTGACCAGTTTCTGCCCGAGAATCTCCTTGACCGCCTCCAGCTTGTATTCCCCGGCCGATACCAAGTGAATGGCGTCCTGGCCCTCGAGCGTAATCTCCGAGTGGGTGTCCTTCAGGTCGAATCGCTGACGAACCTCCTTCAGCGCCTGATCGATGGCGTTGCGGACCTCCTGGATGTCCACTTTGCTGACGATGTCGAACGAATTCTCCTGCGCCATGGCTTTCTTTCCTCAGACTGCCGGCCTGCCTTTGCCGGCCTCAATCGCCGGCCGGGCCCGCCGGTGCAACTCTATCAGTTTCCCACGTCTGCCCCAAGCCGAAACAGCCTGCGGAAGTTTTTCGTGGTGGCGGAGGCGATTTCTTCGTCCGAAGCGGCCAGCAATCCAGCCAGAGTCTGCGCAGTCCGGGTTACCCAAGCCGGCTCATTGCGCTTGCCGCGATCGGGTGCCGGAGCCAGCCAGGGGGCGTCGGTCTCCACCAGAATTCCATCCAGGGGCATGCGTGCGGCCACGTCGCGAAGCGGCTGAGCCTTGGGATAGGTGAGGTTTCCGGCAAACGAGACCAGAAAACCCAGGTCGAGCGAGCACCGCGCCTGCTCCCAGCCACCGCCGAAGCAGTGCATCACGCCGCCCAGGCCGGTTGGCCGCCAGTGCTCCTCCAAAATCAGGAAAAGCTCGTCCCAGGCGTCGGTCGTGTCCTCCTTGGCCCGACAGTGAATGAGGATGGGCCGTTTGCGCGCCGCGGCAATTTCAAGTTGCCGGATGAGACCCTGGCGCTGCACCAGGTGCGGCGCGCCCTCGTGATAGTAGTCCAGGCCGATTTCGCCGCAGGCAATCACCTCCGGCTCGGCCAGCAGGCTGTCCAACTTGGAGAGGACGGCCGCGTTGGCCTCGTGCGTGTTGTGCGGATAGACACCCGCGCTGGCGTAGAGCCTGGGCAGGTTCGGCCGCCCGTTGAACTGGCGGCAGATGTGTAGGGCCCGGCCCATCCCCGCCGCCTGCTCGCCGATGCCGATGGCCAGCACCGCGCCGACGCCAGCTGCCCATGCACGGGTGAGCATGCCCAAGCGGTCCGCCGCGTAGCGTTCGCTGTCTATGTGGGCGTGGGAATCGATCAGCAAATACAGTCCCTCCGGCGGAAGCATTGCAGAGTTTCCAGTGATCTGCAACGGGCGACGCGACAATGAATTCTACGGCTACTTCAACCGTGCCCCCAGCGGAACCTCTTCCAGGAATCCGGCCAGCACCGGCGCGCCGTCGGGAAGCGAGGCGGCCAGCAGCATCCCGTTCGACTCGAGGCCGCGCATCTTGCGGGGAGCCAGGTTGGCGACGATCACGATCTTGCGGCCAATGAGCTTTTCCGGCTCGTAGTGCTGGGCGATGCCGGCCAGAATCTGGCGCTTCTCGTAGCCCAGATCGATTTCAAGGCGGAGGAGCTTGTCAGCCTTGGGCACGCGCTCGGCCACCAGAATCTGCGCCACGCGCAGCTCCACCTTGGCGAAGTCGTCGATGGTGATGTGTTGCGGCTCCCCGGTTGCGGCAGCCGGCTCCGCCGGGTGGGTTACCGGAGCGGGCGATGCTGGCTCGGCGACCCGTGCCGCGGACGCGGAAGTTGGGGTAGAAGCGGCGACCTGGGCCGGGGCGGCTGCGGCATCCGTCGCAAGCAAAGTGGGCGGAACTGCCGAGGGCGTGGCAGGAGCATGCGCCACGGTGGGCGGCGGCGGTGCGGGCTCAGCGGTAATTGCCAGAGCCGACGCAGGCGCTTCCGGCGCCGGCTTGGCCGCGTTCTCCTGTGCGCCGGCGGCTTCCGCGGCACTGCGGTTGTTGTCGTCTTCAAGGTTCTGCATACGGTCGACGGCGTCCTTTTCCGCGCGGGGAAAGAGCGGCGCGGGAGCGCCAAACCGGGTTCCGGCCTGCAATCCGCCCCACGCGAGTTCTGTCAAAAATGAATGCCGCGCCGCATCCGCGATCTCACCCTGCCCAAGCTGCCGCCAGACCTTGGCGGCCGACTCCGGCAGAATGGGATAGACCAGCGCAGTGATAATGCGAATGTCCTCGGCAGCCGTCGCCAGCACACGCGCCTGGAGCGCGACGTGTTCCGCTTCGGGGCGGTCGGCGGGTCGCTTCCAGGGCGCGTTGGCGGTCAGGTAGCCGTCGGTCTCCGCCACCAAGACCCATAGGGACTTTAGAGCTTCAGAGAAGTTCAGCTCGTCAAACGCAGGGCCGAACGCGGCGATGGTTCGGACCGCCGTCTCGCGCAGAGCTGCCTCGGCAGGCGTTTCCGCCCCAGCCTCCGGCACAACGCCGCCGAAGTACTTGTGCACCATGTTGACCACGCGGCTCACCAGGTTGCCGTAGCCGTTGGCCAGATCGCCGTTGTAGCGCTGCACCAGGGCTTCAAAGCTGAAGCTGCCGTCCTGGCCGAAGGGGATTTCGCGGAGCAGAAAGTAGCGCAGGGCATCGGCGCCGAGGACGTCCTGAACGGTTTCAGCGCGGACGATGTTGCCGCGCGATTTGGACATCTTGCCCTGGTCGAAGAGCAGCCAGCCGTTGGCCTTCACCGTTCGCGGAACGGGAATGCCCGCCGCCATCAGGAAGGCCGGCCAGTAGACGCAGTGGAAGCGGCTGATCTCCTTGCCGATCAGGTGCATGTCCGCAGGCCAGAATTTGGCAAAGCGGGCCTGGTCTTCGGGAGAGTCCGAGCCGTAGCCCAGGGCGGTGATGTAGTTGGCCAGCGCGTCCAGCCACACGTAGATGACGTGCTTTTCGTCGCCGGGAACGGGAATGCCCCAGGAAAAACTGGTGCGGCTGACCGACAGATCCTTCAGGCCTCCGCGCACAAACGAGATCACCTCGCGGCGCGTGGACTCTGGCGCCATGAAGCCTGGATTGGCCTCGTAAAACTCCAGCAGCTTGCGCTCGAAGGCGGAGAGCTTGAAGAAATAATTCTCCTCGCTCACGGTCTCCGTAAGGCGGCCGCAGTCGGGGCAGGGCGTGCCGGGAGGGCCGTCCACATAAAGCTCGTCAGAGACGCAATACTGGCCGGTGTAGGAGCCCTTGTAGATGAAGCCGCGGTCGCGGAGCGTGGCGAACAGGCGCTGCGTGCCGTGCTTGTGGCGCTGCTCGGTGGTGCGGATGAAGTCGTCGTAGGTGAGGCCCAGGCGGTCCCACAGGCCGCGAAACTCGGCAGAGACGGCGGTGGCGAATTCCTGCGGCGTGCGGCCGGCCAATTCGGCGGAGCGTTCGATCTTCTGTCCGTGCTCGTCGGTGCCAGTGAGGAACCAGGTGTCAATGCCCAGCGCCCGCTTGCGCTGCGCAATGGCGTCGCAGACGATGGTGGAGTAGGCGTGGCCCAGGTGCGGCCGCGCATTCACGTAGTAGATGGGCGTGGTCAGGTAAAAGCGGGCTGGGCTGGAATCGTTGCTAGGCATGAGCAGGGCGTTGCTGGAAATCCGGCGATAGGGCACACGGAATCTCGATGCAATCTACTTTCCATCTTAGGGGTCCGTGCGGGGAGCGTCAAACCCGGCAGCGTACGCCGCTCTGTTAGAATCGCCCTTGAAAATCAAGGATTCTTGAGGCATATCCACGTGTATCTGGAATTGCAGAAAAGGCTTGGGAGCCGGTTACGCAATCTTCTAGAGGAAAAGTACGGCCTGCAGGTTGTGAACATTCCGCTGGAGATTCCGCCGGACCTCAAATTTGGCGAGTTGTCCACGCCTATCGCGTTTGAGTTGGCGCGCAAGCTGCGCAAAGCGCCGAAAATCATTGCGCAGGAGATTGTGTCCGCGCTGAACGGGCTGGAGGGCTTCGCTGGT
>DASWZM010000164.1:0-12593 GCA_036404455.1 Occallatibacter sp.
CTTGTGGCCCATGGCGCAGACGCTGCGCTTGAGCCCGCTGACGGTAGTGATGCCGCTCAGAGTGGCGGCCACCATGTCGCAATGCTCGAGAGCGGTGATAAAGCGGGAACGCTTCTCGGGGTTGTGGCGCAGCCAGTGCAGCAGCTTGGCGAATCCCCACTCGTGAGAGTAGACGCCGCCGCACCACTCGATGCCTTCAAAGCCCAGCGCGTGGGCCTTGGTGGTAATTTCTTCGGCTTCGGCAAAGGCGCGATGATCGCACCAAAGGTAATAGTCGTCCAGCGGTTCCAGGCCCTCGCCGACGGGGATCACGCTGGAGCCGGTGGTATCGAGCGCGATGGCCGCAACGTCGTCGCCGTCTACGCCGGTGGTCAGGAGCGCGTCGCGGGTGGCGGCGGCCAGAGCCGCCATCTGGTCGGCGTGGGACTGGGTGGCAAAATTCGGATCTTCGCGGCGCCGATGGAGCGGGTAAGCGGCCGATGCGGTTCCGATGGGGCCCTTCTGGCTGTCGACGAGAGTAACGCGAACGGTGAGAGTGCCGAAGTCAACGCCGGCGACGATGGTCATGGAAACAAGGCCCTCCGGGTAAACGCTTTCTCTTGCGCACACCAGAGTACACCATTCCGAACCTGCGTGTCTGAAAAAATCATGAATCAGCCTCGGCGGTTGGCGACCCAAGCTACTTCTTCGCTCCCGGCATCAAGGCTTTGAGTTTGTCCATCAGGCCGGACCTGGCCGCCGGAGTTCCCGCCGCAGGCTTGGCCGGAGGCGTGGAGGGGGCCGCCGCCTGAGCCGAGGGGCTGGGTGCAGATCCTCCGGCCGGTGGAGCACCTTGCGGCTTGGCTGCGCCCGCTGCCGGCGCGGTTGGCTTCGTGGACTCCGTCAACGACGTGGTGCCGTCCACAATCTTGTCCGCGGTTACACTCGGCACTTGGTCGTTGTCGTTCTTTACCAGAATCGAGACCCTGCGGTTCGAGGGGTCGGTAGGGTTGTTTTTCACGCGCAGCATCTGGTCGGCGTAGCCGCGCACCTGGGTTACCTGATCGGTACGCACCCCGTCCTGTTGCAGCAGGCGCCGCGCGGAGTTGGCGCGGTCCGCCGACAGGTCCCAGTTGCTGTAACTGTTGTCCTTCGAGTAGGGCGTAGCGTCGGTGTGGCCCTCGATCAGCAGCGAATTGGGCAGGGTCTTCAGCTCCGCGGCCAACAGCGCCAGCAACTCCTGTCCGCTCGAGCTCAGCCGCGGGCTCCCGATCTCGTAGAAGGTTCCGTCCTTGCCCTCGATCAACTCTATGCGCAGCCCCTCGGAAGTGATCGTGATCTCAATCTGCTTGGAAAGCTTCTCCAGTTCCTTCTTTGCTTTGATCTCCTCTTCGAGTTTTTCCTTCAGCTTCTTCATATTGTCTGAGGTTTTTGTGGTCACGGCTACGCCGTCTCCGCTCATGGTGGTGCCCAGCAGGTTTGCGGTGCCCTTGGGGTCGTTGAAGTAGCCGGCTACGGCCTTCTTGACCTTCTCGCTGGAGCCCATCAGCCAGAGGACGATGAACAGCGACATCATGGCGGTGACAAAGTCGGCATAGGCCACTTTCCAGGCGCCGCCGTGATGGCCGCCGTGCCCGCCTTTCTTCTTGATTACGATGATCGGTTGTGTCTTGGCCGCCATGATGCCCCATTTCTCCCAGCAGTGATCGGCAGGATTTAGGCCGCGGCCGCTTCAGCGCCCGCAGCCTGTCCCTTGCAGTTCTTTTCCATCTCGTCGAAGCTGGGCCGCACATGAGCGGGAATCGCGCGCCGCCCCATCTCAATTGCGATCATCGGCGCCGAACCCTTCAAAAACGACAGCAACAGCACCCGCAGCACATGCAGGTACTCGTTGTGCGCATCGGCCGTTTTGCTCATGTTCGAACTCAACGGACCGACCAGGCCATAGCACGCCAGAATGCCCAGAAAGGTTCCCACCAGCGCCGCCGCCACATGGGCGCCGATCTCTTCCGGCGGGCCGCCCAGCGAGCCCATGGTGATCACCACGCCCAGCACCGCCGCCACAATGCCCAACCCCGGCAGCGCGTCGGCTACCGTGCTCAGCGAGGCGATCGGCTGCGTCGCCTCGTGGTGATGCACCTCCATGTCCAGCTCCATCATCTGGTCCATGTCGAACGGCTCCACGCCCCCGGTGATCGCCGTGCGCAGCGTGTCGCACACAAAATCCCTGGCATGATGATCGTTGAGAAACTCGGGATAGTTCTTGAAGATCGAGCTCTCCTGGGGCTTCTCGACATCCATCTCCACGCTCAGCAGTCCCTCCTTGCGCACCTTGTTCAGGAACTGGTACATCATCTTGAGCGTGCTCAGGTAACGCGTTTTGCCGAACGGGGAGCCTTTCATCACGCCGAGCAAACCCGCCACGACCCCTTTGATGATGTGGATCGGATTGGCCACCAGCAGCGTGCCGATGGCCGCGCCGCCCAGAATCAGCAGCTCGGCCGGCTGCACCAGAACGGAGATGTGGCCCTTTTCCATCAGGAAGCCGCCAATGACCGCTCCAAAGACAACGACAATGCCTATGATGGCAAACATGATTGCCCCTCCGGCGCGGATGTTATCTGGTTTCCCCCCGCATGAAAGCTGGAAGACATGGCGGCCTTTGCTCTTTCCAGCAAATCCACCAAAGTCCCGGACTGTTGCGCCTGGGCAGCGCCGATGCTCACGGTGAGCGATATCCGATCGCCCCACCAGCGGAAGTCCGCCGTTCTGGCCAATCCGGCCAGCATTTGCGCATGAACCGCCAGCATCGCCGGCGTCCGCTCATGCGAGATTACGAGGAATTCGTCCTCGCCCCAACGCCCCAGGTTCTCGGCGCACCGCAACCCCTGCGCCAGGGCCCGTTCCACTCTTTCGCGCATGGCCTCACACGCGCCGGCGCCGTGAGTTTTGCGCAACTCATGGGCTTGATCGACGGTAATCCACAGTACCCCGAACGGCATACCGCTCTGCGAAAAATCATCAAACAGAGCCCCCAGCCGGTCCTCGAGTTCCGCCTGGCTCTCCTCTACGCCCTGGCTTTCGCCAGTCTCTCCGCGTGGCAGCGCGTCCAGGCTTTCCGCGGGATGGAACACGACCGCCATACCGATGCGACCGCCCAGCCCGTCCCGCAGCACCAGCTTTCGCGCCATCACCGGAAAGTCATGGCCCAGCCGATGGCGCACCTGAACCAGCGACCCGTGACCCGGGATGGCCTCCTCATCTGTCTGAACCGTCCACTGGCGCGCGCCACCCACGATCAGCGATTCCAGAGTTTCGCGGACTGGCCGCCCCAACAGGCCCGCACCCAAATGCCCGGTAATCGCCTCCGCAGCACCGTTCCAGAACACAACCCGGCCCTCCTCATCGGCCAATGCAATGCCTTCCGGAAGGCTGCCCAGCGTGGCTTCAAGAAGTTCCGTGCGATCCGTCATCCAAGCCCCTCAATCTTCTCCATCGGCAAGCGGCGGACCAACTTCATTGCCCAGCCGTGTTGAAAAAGAGATTGGAGTTTGCCAATGGAAACAATTCCGGCTCGTCGGAGCGATGGCGATTGGAAAAGTGCTGGATGGCTCCATGCTTGCCGATTCGGAAAGGCTGTCGGAGTGGGAAAGGGTGGGATCGCGTCAAATGGCGGCAGGTGTGGAATCGGGTGTCCCGGCAGGCCCGTCGAGTGGCAGGCGCACGATGAACCGTGTGTTTCCCGGTTCGGACGCCACCTCGATCGTGCCGCCGAATTTTTGCGTCACGATGCGATGGACGATCTCCAGGCCGAGTCCCGTACCCGAGCCCTGCGCCTTGGTGGTAAAGAATGCCTCGAAGATGCGCGGAAGCACTTCGGGCGGAATCCCCGGGCCGTGATCCTCGATGCTCACGGCGAGCCAGCCCGGCGTGGCCCCCGTTTCCAGATCCGTCTCCGGCTTGAGTGCCGGTTCTGTCCAGGTGGCGATCTCGATTTGTGCGTCCTGGGGAGAAGCGTCCACGGCGTTGTCGATCAGATTGGTCCACACCTGGCTGAGCGAGGAGCCGCGAGTGTGGATCGAGGATGGACTGGCCGCGAAGCGTTTCTCAACGGAGATTCCCTTGAGGCGCAGCTTGTGGCCCAGGATGGTGAGCGTGCTCTGCAAGCTGTCATGCACGTCCAGTTCCCTGGCCGTCGAGCGGTCGTCGTAGGCGAATTTCTTCACCGCCATCACCAGGTCGGAGACGCGCGAAATGCTCTCCTCGATGGCGCAGACCAGCGAGACGCTGGAGACCAGCGCCTCCAGCCAGTTGAGCGCATCGGAAAAGCCCCCGGCCTCGAATGCATCTCTTGCGCAATCGAGTTCCTGTTGGCTGAAGCCGATCGCCACCAGCGCCGGTCCAATCGTGAATGCGTTCTCCACGCCGGCTTTCTCCAGCCATTCCGACATAGCCTCTTCCGCATCCGACTGTTCCACGGTACTCAGTGCGGGAGCATGGCAGCCCCGCACCGCGTGCTCCAGCAGGTCATGCATGCAATCGATCTGAACGTGGGTCTTGGGATTGGCGGCCGAGCGAAGACTCAGTTCCTGGAGGCGCATCAGGTTCTCGCGCAGTTGGGAGGCCGCGCGTTTGGCCGCCGTGCCGGGGTTGTTCAGCTCATGCATCAGCCCGGCCGCCATGGTCCCCAGCGAGATCAGCTTTTCCCGATGCAGGGCCTCCACCTGGTAGGCCTGCAGCCGCTGCGCCAGGTTGGCCAGCACCACCTTGCGCACCGCGGGGCAGCAAGCCAGCAGCGCCCAGAAGTCCTCCTCGCTGAACCGCACCAGCAGCGAGTCCCGCACCGCCTGAATGACGAAGGGCGAGTGGGTCTTGCCGGTCAGCAACGGGGCTTCGCCAAAGCCCTCGCCGGTGCGCGCAAACCCCACTGTGGTTCGCGATCCATCCGGCTCCGGCCGGTCGGCGCGGATCTCGCCGTCGAGAACTACCCAGTAGGCGCGGACCGATTGCCACGGTTCCACCAGCACCGCGCCTGCCCTGGCCGTCACGCGATCCACCCGGTCCACGCCGCGCACATCGTCGAAGCTGGTTTCGGCGAAGGGGCGAGTCTGGCTCAGCGCCTCGGCAACCTCCCTTAATGGAACCGATTGGACCTCGATTGGTTGTCCGGCCTGACTCATCTTTCCTTTCCCTTAGAACCCAGCCAAATACTGATGCGCGAACTGTACCGCAATGGAGCCCTCGCCCACCGCCGACGCCACGCGCTTCACTGAGCCGTGCCGAACGTCGCCTGCCACAAAGACCCCCGGCACGCTGGACTCGAGCAAGAAAGGCTCGCGCGGCTCCCGCCATCCCTCGGGCAGCTTGCCTTCGCTGCGCAAATCCGGCCCGGCCAGCAGGAAGCCATTCTTGTCCCGCAGAATGCAAGACGGCAACCATCTGGTGCCCGGCTCCGCGCCGATAAACACAAACAGCGAAGTGGCCGGCACAACCGATTCTCCCCGCGGGCCGTGCAGCCGCAACGCCTCAAGGCGCTCTTCGCCCACGGCTTCCAGCACCTGCGTGCGCGGCTCCAGCACGATATTGGATGTGCGGCCAATCTCATCGATCAAGTATTTCGACATGCTGGCCGCCAATCCCTCGCCGCGCACCAGCATGGTTACCTTGTGGGCAAACTTGGCAAAGTACAGCGCCGCCTGCCCGGCGGAGTTGGCGCCGCCCACCACAAACACCTCTTCATCCTTGCAGGCGGCGGCTTCAACCAGCGCGGCTCCATAGTAGATGCCGCGGCCGGTCAGTCGCTCCGCGCCCGGAATCTCCAGCTTGCGGTAGAGAACTCCGGTGGCCAGAAGCACCACGTGGCTTGAGACCTCGCGCCCATCGGCCAGTTGCACAAACCGGTACTGGCCGTCGATGCGGAGGCCATTCACCCGCTGGGTCAGAAACTCGGCGCCGAACCGCGAAGCCTGTGCGTGCGCGCGCCGCCCCAGATCCGCGCCCGTGATCCCCGACGGAAATCCGAGGTAGTTCTCGATCCTTGAAGTGGAACCCGCTTGCCCGCCTGGCGCCTCGGGCTCGATGACCAGCGTGCGCAGCCCCTCGCTGGCGCCATAGACGCCGGCCGCCAGGCCAGCCGGACCGGCCCCCACCACTACCAAGTCATAAAAATCCTGGGCTGCCTGGGTACTCAGGCCCACCCACGCCGCCAGTTCCTCCACCTCCGGGTCCACCACCCATGTGCCATCGGCAAACAGCACCACCGGTAACTGGTCCGGGTCCAGTCCGCGCTCCTCCAGCAACTTCAGGGCGTCCTCGTTGCCCGCAACGTCGAGCCAGCGGTAGGGCACATGATTGCGCGAGAGAAAACTGCGCACCCTATGGTCCTTGAGCGACCAACGGTGCCCGATCACTCGAAGCCCCTCAAAAGGTGGCTGATAGCCGGCCTGCCAGTCTTCGAGGAGGTCGGTTAACACCGGATAAAGTTTCTCCTCGGGCGGGTCCCAGGGCTTGTTCAGGTAGTAGTGGATGCGGGCGGTGTTGATGGCCCGGATAGCTACCTCGTTGTCGGCATAGGCCGTCAGCAGCACCCGCCGCGCCTCAGGATAGAGCTCGCGCGCCCGCTCGAGGAACTCTACGCCGGGCATGCCCGGCATGCGCTGATCGCTCAGCAGCAGCGCCACCGGCTCCTGGCGGGTTTTCAGTTGGGCCAACGTGTCCAGCGCAGCCTGGCCGCTGGCCGCGCGCATTACCCGATAAGTAGTCCCATATTCTCGGCGGAGGTCCTGCACCACCGCTTCCAGCACGTTTACGTCGTCATCCACCGCCAGCAGAATCGGTCTCGCCATATACCCAGTTTAGGGCCTCCCTACACCCAAAAGTGTCATCGGCTTTTCGTGATCTTAGCGGTCGGCAAGTTGTAACCTGACTATTGGGAGAGATTGCCGGGCTGGACCGTTTTCTATTTCCAGCTCGTGACGAAAGGATTCCGGGCAGCTCGCAGTGTCGCAAATGGAGGCATTTCCAAGACCTTTTTGCTCTTCTGCCGATAGTGCTGCAAGAGGCGGAAACAGATGCCTGAGCTCAAGCCGCCGGCTCCGGTTTTTCCGGAGGGAAGGATGGAGCTGGCTGCAAATCGTTCCATCGGGGATTCGAGGCAAATGAGGCGTTCATCGTGAACAAGATCATCCTGGCCGATTCGCAAGCGATCTTTCGCGTAGGCACCGCCAAGGTGCTGGCTATGGACGAAGATATGCGCATCATTGCTCAATGCTCGGATCTGGATCGCATGCACCACGCCATCACCACCTTTCCTGGATCCATTGTCTTGTTTGCCACATCGCTGCGGCCGGACCTGACCCGGATGCGCATTCTCCTTGAGACCACAGGCAGCCGCGGCATCGTGATTGCGGAGAACAACGACACTGCAGGAACGTATCTGCAACAGGGCTTTCGGGGTGTGGTCTTTCGCAACGTCAACGGGCCGGCGCTGGTGGAGTGCGTTCGCCGGGTCGCCGCCGGCGACACCTGGTTGCCCCCCCAGCTCATTCAACCCGACTCCATTGAAGAGGATATGGTGGGAACGCGGGTCCGGGACCGGCTCACCCCCAAGGAGATGCGGATCGTGGCGCTCATCGTCCAGGGCTGCAAGAACCGCGAGATCGCCATCCGTCTCAAGACCACCGAGCAAGTGATCAAGAACTATTTGCGTTCAATCTACGACAAGACCGGAGTAAGCGACCGGCTTGAACTGGCCCTGTTCACCATCCACCACCGGGTGCTGGCGCAGGCAGCTGCCGAGGTGGGCAGCAAGCTGGAAGCCGAGGAGCGCGCCGCGCCATCGGCTGTAGCGTAGTGCCTTCTTCAAGGCCCGTTTCAAGGTCAATGAACTGAAGGGGGGACAGGCCTGAGCCTGTCCCCCCTTCAGCATTACAAACTTTCCGGCCGATTCTACGATTCTACGGCTCTACGATACGTTGATTACAACTTTACCCACCTGTTGGTTCGATTCCAGGTACTGATATGCCGCGACGGTCTGCGCGAATGGAAACGTCCGGGCGATCTTGGGCACGAAGCGCCCATCGGCAAGCCGGTCGAAGACATACTTCTTTGCTGTCGCGGCAATCCCTGGATCGCGCGTGACCTGCATCAGTGTATAGCCGTGGACGCTCAAGCCGTTGACCATCGCCGCCACCATCGGGAACGGTGTCGGCGCCCCGGCCAGCGATCCGTATTCGATCAGGATGCCGCCATGGGCCGCCGCCGCGGCCAGCTTTTCGATGCCCGGCCCTGCCACCGGATCGAACGTGATGCGAGCCCCCTGGCCGCCGCTGATTTCTCGTACCCGCGCCCCGTAGTCCTCTTCGTCGCTGACGATGACGTGGTGCGCCCCCAACTCCAGCAACTCCGCGCGCTTGGCTGCCGTCCGCGTCACGGCAATCGTCGTCGCTCCCTGGTCGCGCACAATCTGAATGGCGGCCAACCCCACGCTCGATGAGGCTGCGGGGATGGAAACGAAATCTCCAGTCTTGACGCCGCCAACCAGCACAAGTGCGCCGTAAGCGGTCAAATACTGCATCCAGATAGCCGCTGCCTGGATCGGCGTCAGATTCGTTGGATACTCGCCCAACACTTCGACGGGAACAACCGCCTCTTCGCCCAGTGTGCCGTAGCGATTCTGCGAAAACCCTGGGACCGTGGCAGCCGGCTTGCCGATCCAGCCTGGATCGACTCCTTCACCAACCGCCTCCACGACTCCAGCTACCTCGTAGCCGATGCGGGAGGGAAGTTGCGGCTTTTCAAAATACCTGCCGTGGTAGTAAACCGACTCGGCCCGGTTCAGGCCTGCCGCCTGAACCCGCAGCCTGACCTCGCCCTTGCCGGGCTGCTGCGTCGGGACCTCTTCGATTCGCAGGTTTTCCGGACCGCCAAGCTGGTGAAAGCGAACGATTTTGGGCATATGCTCTCCTTCATGCCATTGGATGGCCGCAGGGAGCAGGAAGATGCGGGTTCAAAAATCGGAGCTTGGCAGCTAAAGCTTCTCCGCCACGCTTTTGGCCTGGGTGAAGAGGTAGAGGTAGTCAGGACCGCCGGCTTTGGAGTCGGTGCCGGACATGTTGAAGCCGCCGAAGGGGTGGGCGCCAACCATGGCGCCAGTGCACTTGCGGTTAATATACAGGTTGCCAACATGGAACTCGCGGCGGGCGTCGTCAATCTGCTCGCGGTCGGTGGTGTAAATGGAGCCGGTGAGGCCGTATTCGGTGTTGTTGGCGACGGCGAGGCCCTCTGCAAAGCTGTTGACTTTGATGAGGGCGAGGACGGGGCCGAAGATTTCTTCCTGGGCGAGCACTGCATCGGGAGCGATATCGGCAAAGACGGTGGGCTCGAGGAAGAATCCGTCTTCGGCCTGGGGCGGCCGTAGCGGTGACCCGCCGGCGATAAGGCGGCCTTCGCGCTTGCCGGTTTCGATGTAGGCCAGCATGGAGTCGAGGGCGGCCTTGTTGACGACCGGGCCGAGGTTGGGGTTCGTGGCAGGGTCGCCGACTGTGAGCTGGGCGACGCGCTCCCGGATGCGCTCTGTAAATACCTCATACAGCGGGGCTTCAACGATGACGCGGGAACAGGCGGAACACTTCTGGCCGCTGAAGCCGAAGGCCGAGGCCACGACGCCTTCGACGGCGGCGTCGAGATCGGCGCTGGCGCAGACGAGGATGGAGTCCTTGCCTCCCATTTCAAGAATTGTCCGCTTGATCCAGATCTGGCCTGCCTGGGTGCGGGCGGCGCGCTCGTGGATTTCCAATCCAACTGCCTTGGAGCCGGTGAAGGCGATGAAGCGGGTCTTTGGATGCTCGACAATGGCGTTGCCGAAGGTGGCGCCGGAGCCGGGGCAGAAGTTGACCACGCCGCCGGGAAGTCCAGCCTCCTCAAGGGCTTCAACAAATTTGGCGGCGATGGTCGGCGAGTCGCTGGAGGGCTTGAGAATGACGGTGTTGCCGGTGACGATGGAGGCGGCGGTCATGCCGGCCATGATGGCGAAGGGGAAGTTCCAGGGCGGGATGACGGCGCCGACGCCGAGAGGGATGTAGAGGAGTTGGTCGTGCTCGCCAGGGTACTGGATGGGTGTGGTAGCGGCGGCCAGGCGCAGGGCTTCGCGGGCGTAGAACTCCAGAAAATCGATCGTCTCGCCCACGTCGGCGTCGGCTTCGGCCCAGTTCTTGCCCACTTCATAGGTGAGCCAGGCGCAGAACTCGAACTTGCGGGAGCGAATGATATGGGCCGCGTTCAGGAGGAGGGAAACTCTTTCTTTTGTTGAAGTTCTGCTCCAGGACTCAAAAGCGCGAAGGGCCGCGGCCATGGCTGATTCGGCGTGTTCGGCGCCGGCTTTCTGGTGGACGCCGACGACCTGGGCGGGACGGGCGGGGTTGAGGGAGCGGATCTTGCCCTCGGTGCGGAGGCTGCGGCCGCCGATGATCAGGTCGTACTCGCGGCCTAGCTGGCCGGCGACGTGGTCGAGCGCGGCCTGCATGGCGCGGGCGTTTTCAGGGGTTTTGAAATCGGTGAAGGGCTCATTGGCGAAGCCGCCCTGTGGAGTGCGCGGCTGAATCTGGGTGGAAAGCGATGCGGTGGCCATGACAGCTAACAGCTTACAGCGAACAGCTCACAGTGAACAGCCCGCGGCTTTCAGCTTTCAGTGGTCAGCGGGCGGGATGGGGGTTACCAAGTAGTTAAATTGGCGTGGCGATTCCTGGGGGCGGGGAGCGGGTGTTGGGGGTGAAAATGGGCGAAAGCAGTGGTCTGAAGCTCTCCGGTTTTTTGCAAATGGTGCCGCTGCATGCCGCCGTTTGATGCGAAATGAGGCGCTCCAGGTCACCGAAAAGGGGCAGTCGGAGATATAGAACTCTCCGGAAAATGCGAGAGAGCGGCAATAAATGCGCCAAAATCCGCATCAATTGGCGTTGTTCTGGCGCCTGGATGTTGGGTTATACGTGTAGTTTTGGCACCGGCCCTGCCCGGCCTGGCCAGAATTGGGAGGCGGGTGCGGGGCGTCTCGAGGGAGCGTCTGTGCGGGGATGAAACCCCGGCCTACCGCTCCTGCCGGGCCGTGGCGGGCTGGGCTTCCTGGATTCCCAGGTCTCAAAATCGAGACCTGGAGCACCCGCCCGTATCCGCGTTGGTCCTGTGCGTGGGCACAGAGGCTTGAGAGATGGAGTGCGGCGGCAAGGGTGAGAACGAGCCGAAGCCAGGCCCGCAGCCGTCTTCTTAGTGGAAGCTGGTGGCCGGAAGCCGATGGAATGTTCAAATGAGTCGGTGCCATGACATTCCCTGGTTGTGGTCTTGCGGATTTGGCAGGGCAGCGCCAATTTACCCAAGATTGTGCCGGCCTGAAGTGCTTTTCCTGGGGTTGTTCTTCGAGCGAGATTCGGTTGAATATGGGATCAAAGGCGAGGATTGGAGCGCGGCCGGGGTCGCACCCTGTAGGCGAACATTCCGGCTGCTCTGGCGGCGCAGGGGAAGCTGCGGTAGAATCCGGCTATAGTTCGGACCTCACTTCCCTGGAGGATCGATGAAACGCAGAGAATTTCTTGTCAATGCCGCGCGCGGGTTGGGGTCGGCGTGGCTTGCTTCAAAACTCTTGACAGATCGCGATGTGTTTGCTGCGGAGTTGCCGCCGCTGAATCAGAAGTTCAATGCCCACGACACGGTTACGCTGGGCGCGACGGGCATTGTGACCAGCCGGCTGGCGATGGGTACGGGGACGCATGGGGGCGGGAGCCGGAGCGACCAGACCGTGCTGGGGATGACGGAGCTGACGGCGCTGCTGCTGAACGGCTATGACAACGGGCTGCGGTTCTTCGATACGGCGGATAGCTATGGGAGCCATCCGTATGTGGCGTCGGCGCTGAAGCAGTTGCCGCGGGACAAAGTTGTGGTGATGACCAAGACGGATAATCGCGATGCGAACGGCGTGAAGGCGGATCTGGAGCGGTTTCGGCGGGAGCTGGGGACGGATTACATCGACATTTGCCTGGTGCACTGCGTGACGGAGGCGGACTGGTCGACGCGCTACCGGGGGGTGATGGATGTGCTGTCAGAGGCCAAGGAGAAGGGCGTGATCAGGACGCACGGGGTGAGCTGCCACTCGATCGAGGCGCTGAAGACGGCGGCGGCGACACCGTGGGTGGAGGTGGACCTGGTGCGCATGAATCCGGTGGGGGCGTATATGGACGCCGATCCGGAGACGGTGGCGGGCGTGATCAAGGAGATGCGGGCGGCGGGGAAAGGCATCATCGGGATGAAGATCCTGGGGCAGGGAAAATTGCGGCACCGGCAGAGCGAGGCGATTCATTATGCGCTGGGGCTGGGGCTGCTGGATGCGTTTACGATCGGGGCCGCAAGCAAGAGCGAACAGATGGATTTGATTGGGCGGATTGCGGCGGCGGCGTGAGGATAGGGAGTAGGGAATAGAGGAACGGGGACTAGGGGATTAGAAACGGCGCGGCTCAGGCTGCGCCGTTTTTGCGCGTGGCGGCGCTACAGCGGAACCAGAGTAGATGTATCCCGAAAGCAAGCCCGCTAAGTGGCTTTTTCCTTAAGAAAAAGCCACCCAGAAGACTCTC
>DASWZM010000165.1:0-2865 GCA_036404455.1 Occallatibacter sp.
GGCGCGAAGCGGCTGAACAGCAGCAGATTCTCGACTTGAGACCGCGTGGTGGCGTCGGTGGGTCCGGAGACGATGCGGTAGTCGTACACCTCGCCCGCGTCGTTGATGCAGACCTCGACCACCACCGGGCCGTTGATGGCGCCGGTCTCATTGCCGCCCTGGGCATTCGAGAAATAGAGCAAACGCGGTGCGGTGGCATTGCCCAGCGGCTCGTCGGGAGTAGCCTGCGCCGTCTCCGGCTTGGCCAGCACCGATACCAGAAAAACGATGGTGCCCAACAGCAGCACGGCACTGGCAAAGCCCGCGCCGGCCTGCAGCAAGAACGGCCCCACACTGTTTTTCCAGACCAGATCCCACATGGTAAAGATGCTGCGGCGGCTGCGCGCCCGCTCCTGGCTGACCGCGACGCGAATGCGAAGCGGCAGGTCCGCCGGCTCTTCCACCGGTCCCAGCCCGGCCAATGCGGATTCGAGATCGCGCAGCGACTTCCACTCCTGCGCGCACTCCTGGCACGCCTGGAGGTGTGCTTCCATCTCCTGCATTTCCCGTCCCGTCAACCGGCCGTCGAGATAATCCGTCAACCCTGCCTGCACTTGATTGCAGCCGTTCATCGCGCCTCCTCTCTCAGGGACAGTTCCATCCCTGACAGCGCTTTGGTCCGCGAGCCGAGCCTGGACGCCTCAAGCACCGCCTTTAAAAAGGTACGCCCACGTACCAGCCGCGACTTCACCGTTCCCAGATTGACCCCTTGCATTGCCGCCACTTCCTCGTAAGAAAATCCTTCGATGTCGCGCAGGATGAGCGCAACGCGGAACGGCTCCGGCACCCGCCGTAACGCCTGCTCCACATGCGCCCGGTTCTCCTCGTGCAGAGCCGCGTCATACGGCGACTCCGTCGGGTCGACCAGCATGTCCTTCAGCAGCACCGGCCTTCTGTTTTCCCCTTCCCCCATCTCCTGATCGATGGGGATCTCGTGCTGCTGATGCCGCATCCACCAGCGCCGCTGATTCGACGCCTCGCGCAAGGCGATGCGGTAAATCCAGGTGCGCAATGAGGACTCGCCATGAAAACCGCGGATGCCGCGGAAGACCTTGACGAACACTTCCTGGGTCAGGTCGGCAGCATCGGCGGAGTTGCGCACAGTGCGCGCGAGCAGCGAATAAATCGGCTGATGGTAGTGTGCGATCAGCCATGCAAACGCCTCCTCCGAGCCCGTCCGCAGCTCTGCCACCAGAGCCGTTTCGTCGGGTTGGAGCGCGAGTGCGCCGGCAATGTTGCCCATGGTGAGGTCCGCCTGCAATTCAGTTTCCTCCCACGTTATCGCACTTCATCGACCGCTTGCACCTTCCGCCGTCACAACTGGTGACCAACGAGACGCGGGCGGGAGAGCCGATGGCATTTTTTGAGCTGCTTCCGGCCGCTGTTTGGCGCCGGAAGCATGTTGCTGACCCCGATGCAAGGGCGTTGGCGTTCCGCCAATTGGTCCAGGCATCTGCTTACTTAGACACCGGCGGGCGCGAAAGTGTTCCCGGTCACGGGGGGCGCTGGTTTTCACCTGACGGAAACTTTGTTGATGACTTAAAGCTGAAAAGAGAGGGTTTAGGGGGTATCGGCATATGCGGATCGGGTCGATGCCAGCCCTGGCAGAAATCTGGGCGGCGCAAAGACAAATGCAGGTCCTTCGACTCCGTTTGGCGCAAAAAAACGCGCCAAACTTCGCTCAGGATGACCGTTCTATGGTCGCACATTCAACAACTTAGCTCTGGGCGTTTCGATTCCGGCGCTTGAAGGAATGCGAACTGGCATAGGATGAATTGCGGAGGCGTTGCCATGTTTACCGCCCAGCCTATCGGATTTATTCATAGCCCTTACCACGAAACCTCCGCCATTCCCAGAGGCCTGGGCGCCAGGCATGACGCCGAGGGCGCAATCGAATTGCTGCGCGAGTACGAGCCGGGGCTGGCCGACATTGAGGGCTTTTCGCACCTCTTTGTACTCTGGGAGTTCGACCGGGCAGATGGATTCGACCTGATCGCGCATCCGCCCAGCGACGAGGGCCGGCCGCACGGGGTTTTCGCTACGCGCTCGCCGCGGCGGCCGAACCCGATCGGGCTCACGGTGGTGGAGTTGCTCGGCCGCGAAGGCACCTCCTTGCGCGTTCGTGGAGTAGACATGCTGGACGGCACGCCGGTACTGGACATCAAGCCGTACCTCTCGAGCGTTGCGTCGGAGAAGCTACTGCGGGGATGGCTGGAAGAGGCGGAAAAAGCAGGGAATAAGGGAACAAAGGAACGAGAAATCCTGCCCGACTGAGACTCATCAGTAAGAATTGCGATCAACCGCGTTAACGTCAGGGCGAAGAACTGCGCCATTCCCGCTGCGATTCAGTCCCTTGTTCCCTGCCGGGGTCCCCGGCGGGCGATTTGTGCCCGCTGGGGTGGCTTGGTCCCTGCTTCTAAGGGATTCCCAGCAGCTTATGCGTTTGCAGGCTCAGGTGCCAGCGCGGGTGATCGAGGCAATAGCGCAGGGCAGCCTGAGTGTTGGCTTCGCGGCGGGGACCGTCCATGGGCTGCAGGAAGAAATGGCGGAAGGAGAGTGACTCGAACGCGGCCGGTTCGGCGCCGGGTTGCGGATAAACCAGCTTCAGCTCGTCGCCGGTGCGTTGCATGAGCGCGGCGCCGGCCTTGGGGCTGACGCAGATCCAGTCGAGACCCCGAGGAGCCGCGACGGTGCCGTTGGTTTCGACGGCAATCTCAAAGCCGCGTGCGTGGAGCGCGTCGATGAGCGGAGGATCGAGCTGAAGCAGAGGCTCGCCGCCGGTGCAGACGACGAACTTCCTTAAATGCGCGTCATCCTGAGCGGAGC
>DASWZM010000166.1:0-9184 GCA_036404455.1 Occallatibacter sp.
CCTGACCTGTGCTTCGCTTGGTGGAGCTCTCCACGCTTGCTGTCGGGCTGTCGCGCCCTATTCAATTCACATTATGCGCCGCGGGCACATAATTAACTGCAAACGGTCAGACCGTTTTCCGGATGCGATGGGGAGCGCATCCCGGGTCGATGCGCCGTATCCGGCCTTGCAGGTCTTAGGGCAGGTTCTGAGGGACGCAAACCAATCCCTATGCGGTGCGCGTTGGGTTTCCCCAGTCCGCGCAAATCGACTACGATTCTCGTTCCGCCTGAAGGAGGCTCCATGCCGCGCTCCACGATCCTTGCTGCTTGTCTTGCCTTGTCCTGTCTTGCCGCCACCGGGGCCGGCGCTCAGTCTGTTTCCGTTTACCAGACCACCCCGGACATGCTCGAAGCTCTTTCCGAGCGCGAGACGCTGCATTTCTCCGCGAAGATTGCGCCGGCCGCAACCGCCCCATTGATCACCGTAGACGACGCGCAACGCTTCCAGGAGATCGACGGCTTCGGCGCGTCGCTGACCGACTCCGCCGCCTGGCTCTTTGCCAAGAAACTCACGCAGGCGCAGACCGACGCCGCGTTCAAGATCTTATTTGGCCGCAAGGATGGCATTGCGCTGAGCTTTCTGCGCCAGCCCATAGGCTCCTCCGACCTGGCGGTGACCTTTTACTCCTATGACGACCTGTGCCAGCAGACGGCAAAGGCCTGCACAACGCCCGCCGGACAGGCCGACCCAAACCTCGACCACTACTCACTGCAGCACGATCAGGAGTACATTCTGCCTTTGCTCAAGAAGGCATTGACCATCAACCCTTCGATCCACGTGATGCTGACGCCGTGGAGCCCGCCGGGCTGGATGAAGACCTCGGGATCGATGCTGGGTTCGAGCGCGGACGGCAAACAGCCATCCAGTCTGCGCCCGGAGTTCTACACGGCCTTTGCCGGCTACCTGGTGAGGACCGTCGAGGGCTACCAGGCGGCGGGCGTGCCGGTATGGGCTTTGAGTGTCGAGAACGAGCCGCTTTACGCCCCGCCCACCTACAGCGGGATGCAGATGCTGGCCGCCGAGCAAGCCGCGTTCTTCGGCGACGCCCTGGGACCGGCTCTGGCCGCCGCGCACCTGAAGACGAAAGTGATGGCCTACGACCACAACTGGGACCGCCCCGACTATCCCGAGACGGTGCTCAAGGACTCCAAGGCCGGCGCACTGGCCGCCGGGACCGCGTGGCACCACTACGGCGGCGACCCGTCTGTGATGACCAAAAACCACGAGGAGTTTCCGCAAAAGGACCAGTGGGTGACCGAATCCAGCGGAGGCGCCTGGCAGAAGGGAAATGTCCTTGCGGAAGAGGCGGCGGAACTGATCGCCGTAACGCGCAACTGGGCAAAGAGTTACGTGCTGTGGGCGCTGGCTACCGACCAGAACCACGGCCCGTTTGTGGGTGGTTGCGACACCTGCCGGGGCCTGGTCACCATCGACCTCACCAACCCCGAAAAAGCGGTCGTGAAGCCCGAACTCGACTACTACGTGCTGGGTCAGGCGAGCAAGTTCCTGCAAACCGGCGCCGTCCGCATAGCATCGGACGAACCTGCCGGAAGCCAGTTGAAGGACGTGGCCTTTCGCAACCCCAACGGAACGGTTGTGCTCTACACGTTGAACGCCGGAACCACCGGCCAGGAGCTGCGCATCGGCTTTCACGGAAAAACTGCGGCCACCACCCTGCCCGCGGGAGCAGTGGCCACATTTATCTGGAAGCCCTGACCAGGAACCATGCTGCTAGTGCGGCAGGGACGGCGTTGTCCCAGCGAGTGGCGGGGTCTGAGACGGGCTTTGGGGCGGACGCGGGCGGTCATGGTCATCGGGCGGGATGATGAATGGCTCGGGGCCCAGATGGCCGCGATGGCAGGTGCCGCAGGTTACCGGCATCTCGGAGCTTTCGATCTTGGACACGTAATTCCTGTTGATGTCTTCTACCATGGTGTACATTAGCCGGGCAGTTGCTTTCTCGGGACGGGAGTCGTCGGCATAATTCAGCCGCGGCCGGCCGTTGGGACCGATGTCGTTCGGGTCAGGGGTGTGGCATGTGCTGCAATGCACTCCCAGCGAACCCTGCCACTGTTCCATGATGTCGCGCACTTGCTGCCCGGTCAGGTTTTTGGGCAATACCTTCAAGTTGGTGGGAGCGGGAAAAGTGCGCGGCGGTGGAAGTGACGGGCTGCCGGCCGGGCTTTGTGGAGTTTGCGGGGCCTGGGCAACCATGGAGAGGGCGAAGAGCGCCGCAGCAAGCAGGGCGGTGGCGGAAGCGGGCAGGGCGAGTGAAGATGGCTTCAAGCGGAGAGTTTCCTCGCGGATTGGGATGGTCCTACTGATGGACGGAATTCTACCCAAGAAGGATGCATTCTCCGGTTAAGCTCTTCGGGCCGGAGACGCAGTGGTGCCCCGGCAGGGCAAAGCGCAGCGGCCAGTCGACCGCTTCGTGGATGCCGATGCGGGCCGTCATAAGCACTTCAGAGACCGGGTAGCCGTCGTCGCGCACCTGGAGCAGCGAGGCGGAAGCGGCCAGATCGAGTCCATTGTGCCTTAACCGGGTGAGTCCCAGAGCCTGGCAGAGCCGGCTGGGGCCGGAGGTGAGCTGCCGGGCCGGCGCTCCGGACGCAAGACCTCGATTAAGGGCCATTTGGCCTGCTCCAGCCACGGGATCCAGAGCACGCAGGAGCACGCAGCCGGCCCGGCCCTCGGCCTCGCAGGATATATTCATGCAGAAATATCGTCCGTAGATGGTGTAGACGTAGGCGTGCCCCGCGGGACCAAAGAGGACACGGTTGCGCGACGTAGGGCCGCGATGGGCGTGGGCAGCCGGATCGGGCGGGTTGTTGTGTGGACCCAGATAGGCCTCTGCCTCAACAATCCGCCCTGCCAGCAGCCCGGCGCGCGTCCGATGCACCAGCAGTTTGCCCAGCAGGCGCGGGGCCACGTATTCCGGCGGCTCCTGAAAGAAGGCGCGCTGCAGCAATCGGCCCGGCAGGTGGGCAGCGGCGCCGGCTTTTCGCCCTACTTGTGCGCTTTCTTCCATTCCTTGATAACGGCCAGGACCTCTTCCGAGTGGCCTTCAGGCGTAACCTTGGGGAAGATGTGCAGCAGGGTCTGGTCCGGGCCGATCACGAAGGTGGTCCGTTCGATGCCCCAGACTTTCTTCCCATACATGTTCTTTTCCTTCATAACGCCAAACTGATTGCACACTTTCTCGTCTACATCAGCAAGGAGCGTGTAGGGCAGGTCGTATTTGGCGCGGAACCTGGCTTGGGCCTGGGGTGTGTCGCGGGAGATGCCGAGCACTACTGCACCGGCCGCCTGGAGCTTCTTGAAGGTGTCGCGGAAGCCGCAGGCCTCGATGGTGCAGCCAGGAGTATCCGCTCTGGGGTAAAAGAAGAGTACGACGGGCTTGCCGGCATAGTCGGACAGGCTCGTCGTCTTGTCCTCGTCGGTTTGCAGGGTAAAATCGGCGACTTTCTGGTTGAGTTCCATGGGGAGATTCCTCACAGGTTTGGATGGAGGCCCGGAGTGGCCATCAGGTTCGATTATTCCCGAGGTGGGCGGCACATGTCATTGCGCAGGGCGGATGGATTGTTGATGGGACGAACGGTTCTGGCCGTCATCGGATTGCTGGCCGCTCTGACAGCAGGTGCGCAATATCCAGGACAGGTGACGAAAAGCGCCAAAGATAGCCCCGAACTGCGCTCGATCGCCGTGCTGGAGTGGACGGGCGAAGAGGGAAATCCCAAGGCCAGCAGGCTCGTTCCCGTGGCCGTGCTGGATGGCGGCCAACTGCAGGATGGCGGCATCTACCTGGCCCGGCCCGAGCCTATGGCGCTGACGCCGGAGGTGGAATACGAACTGGAACAGAACGGCAAGCCTGTGGGCCTGTTCGACATCAAGAACGCGGGGCAGGAACAGGGCTCTTGGGTGGGCTATGGAGCGTGGAAGCCGATGCCCGCCGCCCGGCCCAGGCCGTCCGCGCGGGATCTGGCGCGAAACCGGATCGACGACGATGTGCAGAGCGATGAGCCGGTCTTGCATCGCAAGCATCACGCCGACGATGCGCCCGCTGCGGGGACGGGCAACGGCGGTGGTTCCGGCAGCGGCTCTGGAACCGGAGCCGACTCAGGCGGGCAGGCGCAGACCAGCGACCCCGACCGGCCCACGCTGCACAAGAAGAGCTCCGGCGACAGCACCAGCGGCACGAGCGCCAGCAAAGACACGAGCAATCCAAGCTCCAGCCCAGGTACGGACAGTAGGAGCTCCAACCCCAGCACTGGCAGTCCGGCGTCCACAAGCACAAGTTCCAGCAGCACTCCAGGCCCGGACCGCCCGACGCTGCACAAAAAAGATTCCAGCAGCGATAGCGCCGGGAGCGGATCGGGAACGAGCGGCGCGTCGACGGACGATTCCGATAGGCCGGTACTGAAGAAAAGCAAGAAAAACCAGCCGGCAGACATAGGCCACGCGGAGGCGGTGCCCGATGCCACCGATCCTGACCGGCCCCGCCTCAAGCGCGGCAAATCCAGCGGCAATGACATCGACGTCGCTCCCAGCCTGATGGGCTTTCCGCCGGATCTGCAACAGGCCGTGGCCGTCTCCGACGCGAAGACCCACCCAGAGCATCCGTGGAGCTATTCGTGGTCCAACCCGGACGATGAGGCCAAGATGAAGTCTTCACTGGAAGACATGGCCCGGGATGCGTTGGGCCTGAATCCGCCCCCAGCGAAAGCGACGCCCGCGCCCAAACGAGCGACGACGACAAAGAAAAGTGCCAAGCCGGCGCCAACGCCGCGGCCGCCCGCGCCGCTCGTGGGCGAGCAGTTTCGCGTCTTTGAGCTGGCCTACGGTTCCGGGGCCACCCTGGTCCTGACGGCGCACACAGACGGGCCAGCGGCACAGCAGAAGTTTGTTACCTTGGTGGCCCAGCCGGATCTCTACGGCAACGTCCTGGTGCTGCTGAAGAACGTGACCGACGGCGCCCATCTGGACCAAACACCGCGCATGCGCCTGGTGGACGCCGTAGATGCGCTGGCCGATAACCGCGGCGAGCTGCTCTTCGAGTTGCGCGGCGCTACCCTGCGCCAATTCGCGCTTTACCGCGTGCTCCGCGGCCAGGCGGAGAAGCTCTTTGTGAGCGGAGGCGGGGAGTTTGGGGCGGAGAAAAGGGAATAGGAAACAGAAGGGCCGCACCGCGGATCATGCACTTCCCCACCCCACGGACGAAGACCTTTCCCATGCGAACCCGGACTGACCGGATGACAGATTCGCATCAGGCCGCCACAAGTGAGCAAGATTGCTCACTTATCGAAAAGAATCTTATCAATTCCTCAGCGACGATGCGGCGCCGGGCTTAGTTTGTGGCATTGCCTCCTATACAATGGGCATAAGGGTGGGCGCGTTGCCACTCTCTGAGGATGTATCATCGAATGGCTTCTGTGTTGACCGCCCCTTCCCCCGCAACCACACCCGAAGGTCTTACCTTACCGATTCCAGCGGCGCCGGAGTCTCCATCTCCCGCGGTGGAGGTCCACGCGGTTCCCGCGCGGCGGGAGATCCGCATGGGACGCGCTGTGTTCGTCGGCGAAGGAATCAACTGGTTGACGCTGACGGTCGTCGCATCCTTTCATGTGGGCGCCCTGGCCGCACTCTTCTTCTTCACCTGGCAGAGGCTGGTGGTGATGCTGGTGCTTTATGTCGTAGCCATCAACGTCGGCATCGGCATGTGCTATCACCGGCTGCTCACGCACCGCGGCTACCAGGTCCCCAAGTGGCTGGAATACGTGATGGCTATCTGTGCCACGCTGGCGCTTGAGGGCGGACCGATGTTCTGGGTTTCGACTCATCGGGTGCATCACCAGCTCAGCGATCACGAGGGTGACCCGCACACCCCACGTGAAGGCGGATGGTGGGCGCATACGGGCTGGCTTCTCTTTGGCAATTCGCTGCATGCGCAATCGGAGTTTCTCAACCGCTATTCTCCCGACCTGGGCCGCGACCGCTTCCACGTCTGGCTGAGCAAATACCACTGGATTCCGCTGACTGCGAGCGGCGTGGTGTTGTTTGGCGTGGGCTGGCTGGCTGGCGGACTTACCAGCGCCATCGGCTGGCTATTGTGGGGCGCCTTCCTGCGCGTAACTCTCGGCCTGCACGCCACCTGGCTGGTAAACTCGGCCACTCACATGTGGGGCAGCCGGCGATTTGAAACCCGCGACGACTCGCGCAACAACTTGTGGGTTGCCCTGGTGAGTGGCGGCGAGGGTTGGCACAACAATCACCACGCGCATCCCGTTTCCGCGCGTCACGGCCTTGCCTGGTACGAGATCGATCCCAACTACTGGGGCATCTGGCTGCTTTCCAAGGTCGGTCTTGCCAAGAAGGTTCGCATTGCGAAGTTCGACCCCGAGAATCCCAAACCGGCCGGACTCTAGAGCGACTCTCCGGTCTTTTGCCGCTACAGCAGCTAACACGCAGACAGCAAGAAGGCGGCCTTCCCTTCACGGGAGCGGCCGCCTTTTGTGTCTGCTCAGATATCTAATTCTGCGTGAAAAAGCAACTTACTTGCGCAGCTTGGCGCGCACCCACAACACGCCGAAGATCGGCAACGCCACGATCAGCACGACCAGGCCGGCCGGAAAGCCTACGTAGCGGTAGCTGTCGGCGTAGCTTACCGTGTGGTGGCCGATCAGGTTCCATCCCAGCAGCGAGAAAATGGCAACGCATGTCGACGCGAAAAAGGTGAAAAAGGCCGCCGCAAAGGCCAGCAACAGGCTGGTAAACAGTCCGAAGCCCTCCAGCGGGAAGCCAAGAACGGTCCCGCTGCCCGTGCGTCGCGACCTTGCGGATTCTGCCCTTTCCATCAACATGGCCCCCGTCGTCTAGAATACAGTTCGATGGTCAACAGCACACAAATCGAACTCTGGCACGCGGAAAAGGTCGCCACGCTGGTGGCCGTGGTCCAGGCCCCCAACGGCATCCACTACGCAGCCTGGGGCGAGACGCGCATCTCCGAGTCCGACCTGGAGCGACTGGTGGGCGCTGTTCCGGTCACGCTCTCTGCCGCGCTGAGTAGCCGCGCCTACTATTTTGTTCCACTCGCCATTGCAGACACCGGCGAGACCATGATCGCCCCTGCCTATACCGTCGATCTTGGCGACAGGGCCATCTGCCACCGCAACGCGACTTTCGGAACCACTGAGGCGGTTTTTCTCTCTACCCGTCTGGTCGAAGACCGCTTCGGCCTGGCATTCGAGTTTTTCATCAACGTGGCCCACAACTTTGTTGATGTGGCCGGCGTTCCGGAGAGCTTTTCCGCATTGGCATGGTCGCAGGCCGAGGGCCAGGTTCGCGGGGAAACCAGCCAGGACGCCTGGGAGACCCGCCGCCGCGCCCAGGACATCCGCAACGGTCAAAAGAGCGTTGACGAGCGTTCCCGCAACAACTACTTCGAGTCGGCCTTCTCCGATGCGCTGGCCGTCTACATGCTGTCACTGGCCGTGGACTTCGACTACCACGACCTGCGCGAACGCGAGTACCCGCTGCTGGCCGCGCCGGCCCTGGCCGAGCGCCTGCGCCACGTCGCCAACCTCTTCCCCGCCAATCCCGGCTACGAGTTCCAGATCCTCTACCGGCGCAAAGGGTAAACGCCGGTTTCTCATCTCGTGTCGATAGGGCACGCGGCTCATGGCAGCTCATGGCCAACGGAAGGGGCGTCGATCCATTCCCTGTCTTCAGGAGACTGTGGCTGGGAAGCATCGCATTTGGCCAGCAAGTCGTCCAGCTGGTAGCGGGGCTTGGTTCGCGGCATCTGCCCGGCGGCGGGACATTCGAATGCCCGCGCGGCAAGTTTCTTCGCATAACTTCTGACATCGGTCGGCCAAGGCTCGACGAGTTCTGCGAATCGTTCCTGGTCTCCCCCAAATAGAGCTCTGGTTGCCTCTTCAAAGCCTGGTTCGTTTCCCGCCATGGCTGACATGAACCTGTAGGCTGCCTCGCGCGCAAGCCGCAGACGATCTTTGTCCTGGTTTGCCCGCCGGGCCTCTTCGACCAGCTTGCGCAGGGCTACCGAGGCTCCGCCAGGCTGAGTGGCAAGCCAATCCCAGTGGCGGGGCAGCAAAGTGACTTCGCGGGGCACGACGCCCAGCTTTGGACGGCCGGACTTGCGGGTGGGCTCTTCCGGCATGGCCGGTTCGGTGGGCGAAGGTGCTTCAGCGGCGACGGGGCCGCGCAGGTCCAGGTCGATTACTTGGCCAGTGAGATCGTCAAAGATCAGCACCGGTTGGAGGCTGAAGACGTAGCTCTTCGACCGCACCTGGCTCGCTACCTGCCACAGGTATCCGCTGGCAATCTGCTTTGTTCCTTCAAAGGCTGTGCAGAGTCTAATGAGATTCAGATCCATGGGAGCCTCGCATCCATTTCTATCCGGGTAAAATAATATTATCCGGATAGAAGTTAGGCGTCAAGAGGCTCTCTCGTACGCGATGCGGCCTTCGCTGACGGTCCAGTGGACCTTGCCTTGCATGGCCCAGCCGTCAAAGGGTGTGTTGCGGGACCTGGAGCGGGTTTCGCGGGCGCGGTAGGTCCACTCGGCCTTGGGGTCGAAGACGACTACATCGGCAAAGCTGCCCACGGTGAGCGTGCCACGGCCCTTCATGCCGAACAAAGCGGCCGGCTGGGCGCTCAAGAGGCTCAGGACGCGGCCGAGGGGCATCTTCCACTCCTTGTGCAGCCAGCGCAGCGAGAGGCCCAGTGCGGTTTCGAGGCCGATGATGCCGTTGGGCGCGTTCTCGAACTCGACTTCCTTTTCGTGGACGGCGTGGGGCGCGTGGTCGGTGGCGATGGCGTCCACCACGCCGTCGAGGATGGCCTCGATCATGGCGTCGCGATCGGCGGCCGAGCGCAGCGGCGGATTCATCTTGGCGTTGGTGTTGTAGAGGCCCACGTGCTCTTCGGTGAGCAGGAAGTGGTGCGGCGCGACTTCGCAGGTGACGCGCAATCCACTTCGCCGAGCCTGGCGCACAGCGGCCAGCGCCGCTGCCGTGGAGGTGTGGGCCACGTGCAGGTGGGCGCGAACGTCGCGCAGCTCGGTGACCAGGCGAATGTCGCGCTCCACCATGCCCGATTCGGCCTCCGGCGGCATGCCGCTCAGCCC
>DASWZM010000167.1:0-14744 GCA_036404455.1 Occallatibacter sp.
GGCAAGGGATGAGCAAGGCGGCCTGTCTCAAGCGCTGTTACCCGTCTCTGTCGTGGAAGTCTTTGCGACCATCGGGTAGCACATTGTGGAAATGCGCCGTGCGGCACGGGCTCGGTCCAGCTCGTAAGTCTGTCTTACTCCGGCCTGTCCGGCGTACCCAGACTTCAAAACACCCAAAGGCTGCCCAGCAGCAGCAGGATTGCCGCCACGGTCACCGCCTGGTAGGTCAGATCTTCTGCCTTCCGGGATTCCCCTGAGACTCCGCTCGGCGCCGGCGGCGAGGAGTATGCGGATTGGGAAGAGGATTGCATCGCAGGCCTGCCTTTCTGTGTCTTGTAGCAAGGTTACGGAATCGCGTTTGCGCCGGTTCCTCGTGCTTGCATTGATAGACGCCGGATTCCCCCGGGGATGCCCATCCTAGGATGGAGACCCGGATGAAATTCTGGCCCTGGGAACCCTATCGGTCAATGGCGAAAAAGCGTCTGTCAATAAACAAGAACGGGGAATGCCGGGGTAATCCTTCGGTAACCTGTGTAAACCTTCGGTAACGGGTGTAAAATCCGCTCGTGAGCACTGGTCCCCAACTCGTTCCTTCCGCTGCCCCTACCCCCACCCCCACCCCCTCCTCTGACACGCGGGAGCGCAACTGGCTGCCCTTGGGTCTGGCCGCTGCCGTCGTTCTGGTCGTGGCTGCCGTAGCCATACTCGTTCTCGAGCACGGCAAGACCCTGCCCAGGGTTACGCCCATCTCGGCTCCCACCGACCCGTATGCGGCCAGCCTGCCCATCACCGGTCTGGCCATGAGCGAGTCGGCCAACCTAGCTGGCGGCAAGGTTACCTACCTCGACGGCCACATCGCCAACAAGGGCGCCTGCACCGTCACCGGCATCACCGTGCAGGTCCTCTTCCGTACCTTGGCCCACGAAGTAGCGCAGAACGAGACCCAGCCGCTCAAGCTCATCCGCATGAGGCAGCCCTATATTGACGTGGAGCCGGTCTCCGCCGCGCCGCTTAAACCCGGCGACGAGCACGACTTCCGCCTCATCTTCGATTCTGTGCATCCCGACTGGGACGGCGCCTACCCGGAAATCCGCGTCATCCGCGTCGAAACTAAATAGCCGGCTTCCCGTTCGGTGGGAAACCGGTCTTGTACGGAAGAATCCGCTTCAAACCCCTCATTTTCCATGCCCGCATTTCCCCTGTGCGGTGTCCAAAGAGATAGGTGTTCATTCATCCGGAGGCTTCCATGATCAGAAAGGAAGCGAATTTTGCCAACAATCTGAATCCTGTCGTGGTGTCGGCGTGTCTTGTTGTGGTCCTGATCGCAGTCATTGGACTCGCCTTCGTCATTACGGCAAGATAATCCGCGAGGAAGGTTGCTGCTTCGCTGACGGAGGAGCGGCACGCCGCGAATTCCAGCGGCAGCTTGGGCCGTGACATTTCCCCTGTTCCTTCTCGCCCTCCTTCACGTCCGGGGGCTTGGAAAGATGAAGCTTGCTCATCTCTTTGGCTCCGGCCTCCGGATCCATAAGCGTCACTTTGATGCCCGATGCAAACATTCCTGAAGCCCACTTCAGGTAATAGGTTTTGCCTGCCTCCGCCTCCATCCGGAGCCTCTCGTTCTCCTTCTTTTGCGCGTCGGTCACTGCGGCAGCGCCGGACATGATGACACTGGGTCCGTAGTACATCTTCGGCGTTCCGGAGACGACCACGGTGCCAGGCGCCTCCTCTGTGCACGCATATTCGCCGTTGAGCAGGGTGGCCAGAAAGACGCCGTTGACAAAGAGACTGTCATGCGCGGCGGAGCCGACAGCTTTCGAGGGCCGGTAAAGGCAGATCAACGCTTTGCCTGCTGACGGCGCGGTGGGGGCGGAAGCCGGCTTTGAGTCCTGAGGGGCCTGCGCAGCCGCAGTCGACGGGCTGGCTGCAAGCGCCAGCGCAAAACAACTGAGCAGGAGGATTGCGGATGAGCGGAATGCGCCCCTGCCGCGGCAATTCCCGGCAATACCACTGAGAGTAGTGTTATGCATTTGAGCACTCCCTTTTCCAAGGTTATGAAGTTGGCCGGAGGCTTATCAGGCACCCCGCGTGTAGTCAAACATCGCGTTTCTTGCCTAGATTGGCCGTCTCCTCCTCAAGAAGAGCGCTCTTTCCTCCAACTTGATCCGAGGTTCCTGTCAGAACATTCTCCGAAGTGCTTCTGGGCAAAGCACAGTGCGTCTGACCCGGTAAAATCGACAATATGGAACCAACCAACGAAAACCCAGCCGGGGTCGAAACCATCCCCGACACCATTCTCGACGGCAGCCGCTTCATCCGCGCCTGTCTGCGCCGCCCCGTCGATCGCACCCCCGTCTGGTTCCTCCGCCAGGCCGGCCGCTACATGCAGGAGTACCGCAACGTCCGCAAGCACCACACCCTGATCGAAATCTGCAAGCAGCCCGAGTTGGCCGCAGAGGTCACCATCACCGCCGCTGAAAAACTCGGCGTCGACGCGGCCATCATCTTCGCCGACCTGCTGCTCCCCCTCGAACCCATGGGCCTGCCCTTCGAGTTCCAGGCCGGCGAGGGTCCGGTCGTCCACCATCCCGTCCGCACCGCCGAGGATGTCCGCGCCCTGCGCACCGACCGCGCCGACGACCTGGCCTATGTAGCCCGCGCCATCCAGAAGGTAACCACGCACTTTCGCGACCGCCTCGGCATCATCGGCTTTTGTGGCGCTCCCTATACCCTGGCCAGCTACATGATCGAGGGCGGCGGCTCGAAAGACTACATCCACACCAAGCAGATGATGTACCGCGACACTCTCTCCTGGCGCCTGCTGCTCGATAAGATCGTCAAGGTCCTCGTGGAGTATTGCTGGCTCCAGGTCCAGGCCGGCGCCGACGTGATCCAGATCTTCGACAGTTGGGTGGGCTCGCTCGGTCTGGCCGACTATCGCGAGTACGCTTTCGAAGCATCCAGGCGCCTTGTCCGCTCGGTGCAGCAGATGGGCGTGCCCGTCATCTACTTCGGCGTCGAGACCGCCGGCCTGCTCCATGAAATGGCTTCCACCGGCACCGACGTGATCGGCCTCGACTGGCGTCAGCCCCTCGATGAAGGCTGGCGCGCCGTCGGCCACGGCCACGCCGTGCAGGGCAACCTCGACCCCATCACGCTCTTTGCACCCCTTGAAGTCCTCGAATTGCGCGTCAAGGAAATTCTGCGCGCCGCCAACGGCCGCCCCGGACACATCTTCAACCTCGGCCACGGCATCGTCCCCACCACCCCGGTCGAGAACGTCCAGGCCGTCGTGCGCATGGTCCGCGAGTTCCGGTTGCCATGAATCCTGGGCCGGTATCTTGACCTGCCCTATGAACCTGGGTGCCTCAGGTCCCGATTCAGGGACCTGGGAAAGCACAAAAGCGGCCTTCGTAGTCGACTGAAAAAACGCAGGTTTTGTATCAGGGCACGACTGGTAGGTCGGGGTTTTAACCCCGATAGAATCCGTGCAGAAAAGGCAAGAAAATGAACGAGGGCTTTAGCCCCTGAGGGACTGTCGGTGAGCATAACCAACCCGAATCGGAAGCACCCTAAGCGTGCCGTCCTCCTCCTTGCCCACGGCACCCCTGAGACCGTCGAGCAGATTCCCGAGTACCTGCGCAACGTGGTCAGCGGCCGTCCGCTGCCGCAAGCTGTGATCGAGGAGATTCAGCACCGCTACGCCCTCATCGGCCGCAGCCCGCTCACGGAGATCACCCTCCAGCAGGCCCGCCTTGTGGAAAAGAAACTAGCCGAAGCCGAATCGGCCGCCCACGGCCACCCGGTCCCCGTCTACGTTGGCATGCGCAACTGGCGCCCCTACATTCCCGATGTGGTCAGCCAAATGCGCGCCGACGGCGTGGAAGAGGCTGCGGTCATCTGCATGGCGCCCCAGAACTCGCGCACCAGCGTCGGCCTCTACGAGCGCGCGGTCAAGGCTGAGGCCGGCGCCCTGCGCGTTGACTTCACCAGGGGATGGGCGCGCCACCCGCTCCTGGCCGAAGCCTTTGCCGAACGCCTGCGCGCGGCCCAGTCCCGATTAGCCGCCGATACAGGCGCGCCTGTTCCCGTGCTCTTCACCGCGCACAGCGTGCCCACCCGCACGGTCGAGCCTCCGTCCGCGGACGAAGCCCAGCCCCAGCATTGGCCCGCCGGTACCGCCGACCCCTACGCTGAAGAAGCCCGCCACACCGCCGAATTGGTCGCCGACCGCGTCCCCGGCATCCCCCAATGGTGGTTCGCCTTCCAGAGCCAGGGTGTCAGCGGCGGTCCGTGGATCGGGCCCACCGTCGAGAACACACTCGACGCCATTGCCGCCGCGGGAGTCAAGACCCTCATCCTCCAGCCCATCGGCTTTCTCTGCGACCACGTCGAAATTCTCTACGACGTGGATATTCTCTTTCGCGAATATGCCGTCAAGCTGGGTATTCGGTTGGAGCGGCCGGAGTCGTTGAACGCCTCATCCACCCTCGCCAGGGCAGTTGCGGATTTGGCGCGGGAAAGCTTGGCGCGGTTACGGGATTCGGCAGTCCGGTAATTACCGGCCGCGCCGACCAATGGGTTACTTCGGTGACCCATCTCGGCGGAGATTCTCCTATCGTTCACGCCTCCATCCCGATAAGGTACGTTTTGGCACAGCGGAGTACAAACCTCGTTTCCTGGCGGAAGGTGGTAAATGTGAGTCTCTTCGGATAAAATCCTTTGAAGCACAATTGTCCATCCAATTCAATCGTTTAGAGAAATGAAGAGGGGTGGAAGGATTGCCGTCCGGAAGTCTGTCGAAATCAGGTGGAGGGGGAACCGGCATGCAATGTACGAAATGCGGGAACAATTTGCGCCGGATTGCCCGCAAGGGTTTCCTGCAACTAAAAATCTATCCCATGTTTGGATACTACCCCTGGGAATGTCCCGCCTGCAGGGTGCAGATCATGCTGAAAAAGCAGCACGAACGACGGACGCATCACAGCCGGGAATCGAGCGCCGATTAGAAACCTCCCCGCACGGTGCCGCAGCCAAAGACCCCTGGGAACATCCTCAGTATGCGAAGCCGCACCTGCGTAGCGGGCTCATCGTCGCTAGTCGCATCTCAGCCTGCACCCGGAACCCAATCTAGGACCGGAAGAAATTCCTCATCAGGAACAGCACGTTCGCCGGCCGCTCGGCCAGCCGCCGCATGAAGTAGGGATACCACTCGCGGCCAAAGGGAACGTAGACCCGCACGTTATAGCCTTCGCGGACCAGTCTCCGCTGCAGGTCGCGCCGCACACCATACAGCATCTGAAACTCGAATCGGCTGGGGTCGATCCCGTGCTTCGTGGCGAATGACTTTGCCGCCGCGATCATGGCCTCGTCGTGCGTAGCCAGGGCGTGATAGATCGGGCTCTCCAACAGCATCCGGCTCAGCCGGATGTAGTTCGCGTCCACATCCCCCTTGCGCGGAAAAGCCACCTCGGCCGGCTCTTTGTACGCGCCTTTGCACAGCCGCACCCGGATGCCGTCGCCCAGCAACTGTTCAATGTCCGCCTGCGACCGGTAAAGGTAGCTCTGGATTACGATTCCAATCGCCTCGCGCAGGTCCGGCCGCGCATGCAGCCGGCGCACGATGTCCAGCGTCACCTGGGTCAGTGACGAATCCTCCATATCGACGCGGACAAAGCTGCCCGTCTTCGCGGCGTGTGCGGCCAAGCTCTCGGCAATGCGCTCGGCCAGGTCCGGGGACAGTTCCAGCCCCATCTGCGTCAGCTTCACGCTGATATTCGCGTTCAGCTTGTGCACGCCAATCCAATCCAGCAACTGGTGGTAGACCTCGGCGGCTCTGTGCGCTTCCACCTCGGAGCTCACGCTCTCGCCCAGCGAGTCCAGCGTCACTGTCATGCCCTGGTGGTTCACAGCTTCGGCCACGCGCAGGACGTCCCCAATTTCCATCCCCGCCACGAACCGGGAACTCATCCTCCGGCCAAAGCGGGAGTGCTCGCAAAAGCGGCGCAGGGCTCGATTCCGGGAGAGTGCAATAAAGGTCGAACGCAGAACAGGCATGGGACGATCCCGCCGGTCAGGACCCTGGTTTGGGCTCCTCTGACGTACAGTCTAGTTTCGCACAACCGAGCGGCCGGCCCACCCGTTCGCTCCCACAAAGCTGGGTGCACTATCCTTCCCGCTTCTTTCCCCGGAAAGGGCTGGAAACCACAAAATCCCGCCAGCCAGTTTCCTCGGAACCCGCCAACCAGCGATCATTCCTACCTTCGCCCGCAATCCGCCTTATTTCACCTCGACCACCGTGCTCGCGTGCGCCGGCAAGGTCACACTCACTTCTTTTGATTCCTTGCTCGTGGCATCCGTAAAGGCATCCTCGGCCGAATGCTTATTACCGTCAAGTCCAAGCTGTTTCCAGGTCGTGCGCAGGGTAACCGGCGTGTCGCCCAGGTTGAAAAAGGCAACATACTCAGCGTAACCTCGCGCGCCTGCTTCGTTGATCGTTGCTCGCCATACCCGGGCGTTTTCAAATCCCGCCCCCAGGCTAGCGGAGTCAATTGGTCGACTGTACGATGATGCCTGGTCGATGAACAGCAGCGTCTGGTTGGTAATCAGCGATCGCGTAAATTCATCCAGCCTGGTCAGATTCGCCCCGAGAATCAGCGGCGACCGCGCCACCGCCCATAGCGTGAACTCGGTGCGCTGCTCGTCCTGCGTCTCCCGCGACTGTCTCGCGTCGCCCCATCCCGGATGCGGCCCCAGCCAGCCCCACGGCAGCATGTCCTCGTCCGGCCAGTTGCCCGGCTTCACATAAGGAACCCACTTCGCCAGCCGGTCGAACGCATCCCGAATGCCAAACGGAAACTCCCCATCCCCAGGTTTGTGCACCGCCGTCCAAACGTCCCAGTGGTCGTCGGAAATGCGCCACATCTGCGCATATTCGGCCACTTCATCCCCGTGCTCCAAGGCCGTCGGCCCCGGGGAAAGGCTCAGCACAATGGGCCGCCCCGTGTTTCTGATCGCCCTCGAAATCTGCCGAATCTCCGTCGACCGGTAGGGATGGTCGCTGATGCAATCCACCTTGATGTAGTCGAGCCCCCAACCCGCATACTTCTTCAACATCGAATCGTAGTAAGCCTGCCCCGCGTCATTGTCGGCCACGCCCCAGTTCCCCTCATCCCACGGGCAGGGGGAACTCATATCGGCCGCGTCCACCGCGTGAAACTTCGTCCCCGCAATGGGCAGGTTCTCCTTCACCACCTGCCGCGGAATTCCCCGCACAATATGAATTCCGAACTTCAGTCCCTGTGCGTGAACCCAGTCGGCCAGCGGCTTGAATCCCGCCCCGCCCGCCGCTGAAGGAAACCGGCTCGCCGCCGGAATCAGAATTCCGTTCCCGTCCCACACATACTTCCGCGTCTCCACCTTTTCGCCGAAGGGATTCTCCATATACCACCCCTCGTCGATCACCGCATACTCCCACCCAAACCGCCTCAACCCCGCCAGCACCTTGGCGTTGGCCTTGTAGTCTGCCTCATCGATGGTCAGCCCATACGCATCCCAGCTATTCCATCCCAGCGGCGGCGCAGGCGCCACGAGGTTTTGGTCCTGGGCGGGCAAGAGGGCGGGTGCGGAGAGGACGACGGTGAAAACAGCAGGGAAAAGAACGCTGGCTCGGCTCATGCGGAAACGTATACCACAACCGCCGCGGTCATCGCACATGGATCGTCTCGCCGGCCCGATTTCCGCCGAAAGCAGCCATTCCGCAACTCAGGCGTCCCTTGACGCAAACATGGCTCTGTGCTTCTTCAGTACAAGAGCGATCGTGTAATAGGCCCCCTGAAACGATCACGTGCCACTCGACCGAATTATTTCCTTGACAAAAGCTTTATACTTGTTTACTCTATGCCTGTAGCAAAAAGCCTATGACAGAATCTAATACTCGCGATTTGTTCCCCGGCGCACTCGAAATGATGATCCTCGAGTCGCTTCGCCGCCAGCCGGCCCACGGTTACGCGCTTGTCCAGCACATACAGCAGCGATCCAACAACCTGCTGCAGGTGGAAGAGGGTTCACTCTATCCGGCGCTCCAGAGGTTGCTCAAGGCAAAACTGGTGAAGGCCGAGTGGGGCATGTCCTCCACCAATCGCCGCGTGAGAACCTACCAGATCACCGTTTCAGGTTTGCGCCATCTTGAACAGCAGATTTCCAGCTTCGAGCGTATGTTCGAAGGCATTGCGCTGGTGCTTAATCCAGGCAAATCCCCGGCCAGCTAAAGTGAGTTTCCAATGAACTGGATCCCGAGCATCTTCCGTCGCCGCAAGCTGTACAACGATCTCGCCGAGGAAATGCGCCTGCACATGGAAGAGCACGCGGAGCAGTTGATGGGCGAAGGTATGAGCCGCAGGGAAGCCGAACAGGAAGCCCGCCGAGCCTTCGGCAACAGAACACTGATCGAGGAACGTAGCCGTGTAGTGTGGCAGTGGCCCACGCTGGAATCGATCTGGGCCGATCTGCGGTTCGCCCTGCGCCAGTTGCGCCGTTCTCCCGGATTCACTGTCGCCGCCGTTTTGACGCTGGCATTGGCAATTGGCGCTAACGCCGTGGTTTTTGCCGTCCTGAATGCATTCATACTGCGCCCGTTGAATGTGCCTCAACGGGAGAGCCTCTACGAAGTCGAGAACGCGGACGACATTATGGGGTACGAGTCGTATCCCGACTATCTCGATCTGCGCGACCGCAATCGCAGCTTCGATGCTCTGGCGGCTTATAACATCTCTCAGGCGGGGCTGGACACAGGGAACGATCCATCCCGCGTCTGGCTCTATGAAGCGAGCGGAAACTACTTCGACGTATTGGGCATTCAGCCGTTTCTGGGCCGCGTCTTTCACGGGACGGATGAGCATGGCCCGAACAGCGCTCCGTATATCGTGCTCGCCTACGCGTATTGGCACGACCATTTTCAGGACGACCGCGGCGTGGTGGGCCGCGTGGTTCAGGTGAACAAGCATCCTTTTACCATCATCGGTGTAGCGCCGCCTGGGTTCCACGGGACCTTGATGATTTTCTCTCCGGATTTCTTTGTGCCGATTGTCAACCAGGAGCAGGTGGACGGATTGAATTTTCTGAACGCGCGCGGAAACGCTTTGGTTCCTGCGCTGATGGGACATCTGAAAGCGGGAGTATCTGCGTCACAGGCCACGGCCGATCTGAATTCGATTCGCTCGTATCTGGAAAAGACTTATCCCAAAGACCACGGCCACAAGACCCTTGTATTGGCGCGTCCAGCACTTGGCGGCGACTGGATTGGCCGTCCGCTACGGGCTTTCCTTTCGGGATTGATGCTGCTGGCGGGGCTGATTCTTCTGGCCGCATGTGCCAACCTCGGCAACCTGTTTGCCGCGCGCGCCGCCGACCGTTCCCGCGAAGTTGCTTTGCGGCTCGCGCTTGGATCGAGCCGCATGCGAATTCTGCGGCAACTATTGACCGAAGCCGTGCTGATTTCCCTCGCCGGAGGCGCCGCCGGGCTTGCGGGGAGCGTAGTGCTGTTGCACCGCCTGAGCGCGTGGCAGCCATTCCCCGAGTTTCCCATGAATATCCCTGTGAACCCGGACGCAAATGTCTATCTGGTCGCATTGGTTTTGGCATTGGTGAGTGGGTTCCTTTTCGGTATTATTCCGGTGCGCCAGGTGTTCAGGGTCAATCCCTATGAGATCGTCAAGGCGGGATCGACCGGCAGGGTCGGGAGGAGGATTACGGCCCGGGACATCTTGCTTGTGGTGCAAATTGCGATCTGTGCGGTGCTGGTCACTTCTTCGATGGTGGCCGTGCGGGGTCTCGCGCGCTCACTGCACAGCAACTTCGGCTTTGAGCCGAGGAACGCCATGCTGGTGTTCACCGATCTGGGGATGGCCGGTTACAGCGGCGACAAACTGCCCGCAATGCAAAGGCGCATGATCGATGCCATGGAGGCGATTCCTGGCGTAAAGTCCGTTGGATTGGTGGATTCTCCACCCTTGCATATGGGATGGGATCCGCAGAGTGTTTTTGCCGACCAGACGACAGATCTGAAGCCATCGAATGCCGCTGCCATAGCCATCACGTTCAACATATCTCCCGAATACTTCCGCGCGGCGGGCACCGCCTTGTTGGCGGGCAGGAGTTTCAGCTGGAATGACGACAAGAATTCACCGCGCGTAGCCGTAGTGAATCGGGAGTTTGCCGGCAAAATCCTTGGCTCCGAAACGGACGCGATCGGTAGACATTTTAAGATGTCGGATGGAACGCGCATCGAGGTGGTGGGTATTGCCGAAGACGGGAAATATACTGCGAACCTCACCGAAGATCCACAGCCGGCGATGTTTCTCCCCATCCTGCAATCGCTATCCAGCCAGACATATCTGGTGGTGCGCTCGGGCCGCGATCCGCAGCAACTGGTAGCAGCCATCAGGAACAAACTGCGGGACCTCGATCCGGGACTGCCTGCTTTCGTCCAAACGTGGTACGAAGAAATGAACGGAGCTCTGTTTGCTTCGCGTATGGCGACGGTGTCGCTGGGTGTGCTGGGCGTGATGGGCGTGATGCTGTCGATTACCGGCATCTTCGGAATGGCTGCGTACTCGGTGAGCAAGCGGCTACGTGAGTTAGGCATTCGCATCGCCCTCGGCGCGCAGCGCAAGGAGGTCTTACAGGCAGCGTTGGGACGGCCCCTCAAATTGCTGGCTTGGGGTTCGGCCGCAGGATTGCTCCTGGGACTGCTGGCCACCCGGGTGTTGGCTTACATCGTGTACCAGGCCACTCCCCGCGATCCGCTGGTATTGACCGGCGTTGTTCTCGCGATGATGCTGCTGGGCCTCGTGGCCACCTGGATTCCGGCGCAGCGCGCACTGTCGGTCAATCCTCTGATACTGCTGCGCGAGGAGTGAATTGGCTTTATTGAGGGAGCTACCTCGTTTTCCGTAGAAAAGACCCAAACCCTCCAGGGTTCGGCGGCGAGTTGTGAGCTGCCAGCTGTCACTGTTAGCTGTGAGCTGCTGGATGCCACCTGTCAGCGTGCCCTCTGACCACTGAAAACTGAAAACCGACCCTCGGCCTACCCCATGCGTTAAGCTTATGTGGGGTATTTTCGATGCGTTTTCGCGCCGTGAGCCGCGTGGCTCTTGCGTCGCTTGCACTGGCCTTCGGCCTCGACCTGGTTGCCCAGCAGCCGTCTGTTTTCGAGACGCCCAATCCCGCCCTGCCGGTCATTCATGTCGAAAACGGACCCAACTCGGCTGCGGCACAAAGCCAGCATTATGTGGTGCTTGTCTCGCTCGACGGCTTCCGTTGGGACTACGCCAAGCGCGACGGAGCCGCCCATCTGCTGGCCCTCGGCAAACGCGGCGTCTGGGCTCCGGAAGGCATGCTGCCCAGCTATCCCTCCCTCACGTTTCCCAACCACTTCACCATCGTCACCGGCCTTTATCCCGAGCACCACGGCCTGGTCGCCAACAGCTTCTATGACCCAGCGACACAGACCCGCTACGCTATCTCCGACCCCCAGGCAGTCACCGACGGCGCCTGGTACAATGGCATTCCTTTGTGGAGTTTAGCCGAGAGCCAGGGGATGCGCTCCGCGTGTCTGTTCTGGCCCGGCTCCGAGGCCAAAATCGCCGGGTTCCAACCCACTTACTATCTGCATTTCGACGACAAGATCGACGACACCGCCCGCATCCAGCAGGTGCTCGCCTGGCTCCATCTGCCCGCAGCGGATCGCCCTCATTTCATTACCCTTTACTACTCCGAGCCGGACCACGAAGGCCACGAATTCGGTCCCGATGCTCCCGAAACCAAAGCCGCTGTGCTGAAAGTGGACGGCCTAGTAGGCAAGCTGAAGGCCGGCCTCGATACAACCGGCTTACCCATTGATTTGGTTGTGGTGAGCGACCACGGGATGGTCAAGGTGGAAGGTGGCTGGATCACGCTGGACCAATTCGCAGATTTGACAGGATTTGAGACCGCCGGGGCCCTGCTTTATGGCAAAACCGAAGAAGACCGCGCCCGCGTCTACAATCAACTCAAGAAAGCCTCCTCCCAGTTTGTCGTCTACCGTCGCAAGGATGTCCCGGCAGCGCTCAACTACAGTCAGAACCCGCGCGAAGGCGATCCGGTGGCGGTAGCCACGGGGCCTTACGCCATTCGCGCCCACGCTCCACCGGCCGGAAAAGAGGATCGACCGCCAACCCCCGGCATGCACGGATTTGATCCCGGCAAGCTGCCTGAGATGAAGGCCAGCTTTTTCGCCGCCGGCCCGGATATTCTTGAGGGGAAAACAGTGGCGCCGTTTGAAAATGTGAATTTGTACCCTTGGCTCGCACACCTGCTTGGCCTTACCCCTCCCAAGACCGATGGCAGCCTGTATGTGTTGGCCGGAACGTTACGCGACGGCGGAGCCGACCCGGAAAAATAGGCGCCGCTGCCGGAAAATGAAGGAGTACGTGACAAATGAACGTCGTTCTGGGAATTGATGGTGGAGGGACACGGACCCGCGGCTCAATCGTTGCAGGCGACCGGGTTCTGGCTCATGCGGAAAGTGGTTCGATCAAACGGCTCCGGGTGGGTGCGGAGGCTGCGGAAGAAAATCTGCGCGAACTGCTCCAAGATGTGTATGCGCAGGCTGGCGTAACTGGCGTGTTTGCAGCTTCTTGCGGGGTAGCAAGCGCTTCCATGCCTGGGGTCACAGAGTGGATTGAGGCGGTCTTTCGGGATTTCGCGGTCCAGCGCTTCGAGGTGGTGGGCGACGAGGTAATTGCCCTGGACGCAGCCTTCCAGGGAGGGCCGGGAATCCTGCAGATTGCCGGAACCGGCTCGAACACCATTGGCCGTGCTCCGGACGGCAGCCGCGAGAGCGCCGGCGGCTGGAGCTCGCGCCTTGGCGACGAAGGTTCCGGCTACTGGATCGGCGTCAACAGTGTGCGCAGGGCGCTCCATGCCTATGACCGCGAGCAACCGACGCAGATTCTCAAGAAAGTGGGCGAGATCTGGGGCACGCCCAGCCTGGACGACCTGGTGAACCTGGGTGACGCCACGCCGGGGCCGGACTTTGCCGCGCTGGCTCCCACGATTAATGAATTGGCCGAGGCCGGCGACCCGGTGGCGTTATCAGTTGTACAACAGGCCGCAGCCGATCTCGTCGAATTCGTCCTCCTCGTCCGTTCCAAGCTCCGCCGCAAGCACGGGATTGCGGGCGAGGTCCCGGTGGCCTGGACTGGCGGCGTGGTCGAGAAGATGACCATAGTGCGCGAGGCCTTCTTCGCCGGTCTCCATGCCGCGGCGCCGGTGATGCCGGTGGGGCAAGAGCCGATTGTGTCTCTGGAGGGTGCCCTCTGGCGGGCAAAACGGCTCGCGGATTCCGAGGTATAGAGAGATAAGCATTATTATAATAAGTAAGTTAGGTCGAAGTTGGCTGCCCATTCCGGATGCAGGCCACCAGCCTTCCTGTGCCATCCACGGCAACCAGATTGGCGAGTTGGCCCACGGCGAGTGAGCCTGCTTGATCGCTGAGTCCGGTCATTGCGGCCGGGTTTGCAGTCAGCAGCCGCAGCCCCTGTTCCAGCCTGGCGCCGGTGAATGCAAGAAAATTGACCAGTGCGCGGTCGAGGGTGAGCACGCTCCCGGCCAGGACTCCGCCGAGAGTGGCCATGCCGTTCGCAACCTGGACCAACAACCCGCCCAGTTGATACTCGCCGTCCGGCATGCCGGTGGCGCTCATCGCATCGGTGATCAGAATGGCGCGCTCCGGTCCCTTGCAGCGCCACCAGATCTTCACCATCTCCGGCGTGTTATGGATGCCGTCGCAGACCAGTTCGGCAAACAGGGAATCGGTGGTGAGCACAACGCCTAGGATGCCCGGTTCGCGATGGTCCAGGGGCCGCATGGCGTTGAAGGTGTGCGTTGCACTCACGGCTCCGGCGGCAATTGAGGCGCGGGTCTCGGCTGCAGTGGCATTCGAGTGGCCCACGGAGACGCGAATGCCTCGCGAAGTGGCGTGGGCCGCCAACTCGACCGCTCCGGGCAATTCTGGAGCCAGCGTCATCAGCCGGACCTGCCCCTCGGCGGCCTCGAAGAGCCTGTCGAACACAGCAATGTCAGGAGCGAGCAGGTATTCGGGCGGGTGGACGCCGCGCTTGGCATGCGAAAGAAACGGACCCTCCAGATGAATGCCGATGGGCCAGGTCACGGCCTCGCCCAGGTCCGGCGGCCGACCCAGCAGCTTTGCCAGTCCTGAAAGCGCGCGGAGAGTTTTATCCATGGGAGCGGTGACCGTGGTGGCCAGAAAGCTGCACGTCCCGTGCGAGGCCAGGAACCGGCCGATGGCGTCAAGGGCTTCGGGTGTGGCCTCCATCACGTCGTGGCCGGCGGCGCCATGGATGTGTACGTCCAGAAAGGCCGGGGCCAGCGTCGTGCCGGGGTAGTCGAAAACACGGGCCTGTGTTCCGGCAGCCAACTCCTCGGCCGTCCGGGAGGTTATCGACGCGATCCGCCCGTCCTCGATCGAAACCACGGGGTGGTCGAGAAGACCGGTCCCGTTCCAAAGCTTTTCCGCAGTCAGTACCGTGCGCATACCCAAAGATTACTGCATTGCAGGCTCAGCGCGCTCTTGTCCTTTTGGATGATGCGCTCTAATCATCCATGCACTGGAGGATCGGTCAGGCGAAGGAGTGTGCATGCGGTCTAGTGGACCAGGGTTATGCGCTCCGGCGCCCAAAAAC
>DASWZM010000168.1:0-8915 GCA_036404455.1 Occallatibacter sp.
AGTGAATAAGCTCGCGACGGTCGAAGTAGGCCAGCGAATCGTGCACCGGCTGTCCCGCAACCGAGAAACGTCCCTCGGGCCTGACTTCGAGCGGGCCCTCGCGATGCACCTGGTGGCACGCCTGGCAGGGGATGGTTGGCCGGCCGGCAAGGTCCTTGCGCACCAGATGCCAGGGCCCCTGCGCATTCTGCGGCTGGACCAGGTCGCGCACGGAACCGTTGAAGTGCATGCCGTGGCAGCGAAGGCAATCTTCCATCAGGCGTTGGCGGGAGTTTTGCACCGGATTGGTAAAGATCTGGCTGTAGGTGGCGCTGTGCGGGCCGGCATGCCATTTGGCATATTCCTGCTGGTGGCACTTCTGGCAGTTGGGCACCATCTCCAGCACGTCCACGTCGCGCAATCGGATCGCTTCCGGCATTCTGCCAAAAAGATGCACCCGGATATGGCGCAGCTTGGTGGCCAGGCTCGCCTCATGGCAATCCATGCAGCCCACATTCCGGTGCGGTGCACCGTGTACTACGCTGAAATACTCGCCCATCTCGTGGCAGTTGGCACAACCCTTGCCGAGTTGCGATGTGTAATAGGCCGATGCGCCCCAGATGCCCCCCACGGCCAGCAGAGCCACCAGCCCCAAGCCAAGCGCCGCGATCTTCAGGAGTCGCTTCATGACCGGAATCCCGTTCCCTTCCAGTTGCGGACCAGCGCATCGGACGCAAAATAGGCCACCGCCATGATCGTCAGCGCGGGATTGAACCCTCCGTTGGTCACATGCACGCTGGAATCGATCACAAACACATTGTCGACGTCGTGAATCTGGCAGTGCCGGTTCACAACCGAGCCTTTCGGATCGTCTCCCATGCGGCAGGTGCCTGCCTGGTGCTGGCCGGCCGAAACGACCTGCGGCTTGCCCGCCATCAGAGAGGTGCTCACCGCCCCGGCCTCTTTGAGCCACGCCTCCGCACGCCGGGCCTGGACCGCTCCAATTTCAAAGGTGTCCGGATGCACGTTGCCGGAAATGCGCACCACCGGCAGCCGCCATTTATCTCTGACGGTTGGATCGACCGTGACCCGACCCTCCGCGGTGGGAATCTGCTGGGTTGGCCCCATGATGACGATGGTCCGGCGGTGCCATTCGCGCATGGCCTGCTTGTGTCCCAGTCCCCAGCGAGGCGTGTTGGCTGGGAGCCGGTCGACCGTATGAATCGGCAGCCGGATGAACTCGTTGGCCAGCATCCCGCCGCCGCGCAGTCCCGGAGTCCCGTGGTTGTAATCGCTGATGGCAATGGTCGCCCCCGGCCCCACATCGTCATACGTTTCGAAGTCGAAATAGCCGATCGCACCTGTGTAGTGGTGGCCTTGCAGATTCCGGCCCACCTGGTCGAAGCGATTCCCCAGGCCCTCCGGAAACAGCTTGCTCTTCGAATTCAGCAGCAGCCGCGCGGACTCCGTGGCGCATCCTGAAACCACCACCAGGTCGGAAAGCTGCTCCTGTACGTGTCCCTTGCCGTCGAAGTAGGAAACGCCCCGCGCCCGTCCCCGGTCGTCGGTCAGGATTTCCTTCACCATGCACTCGGTGCGCAACTCGCAATTCCCCGTGTTGAGCGCGATGGGAATCACGGTATTCTGCGATCCGTTCTTGGCGTCCACTTCGCAGGCAAATCCAACGCACCAACGGCAGCGCATGCACGGGCCGCGCCCGTTGTAGGGCACGCTGTTCCGCGCCATGGGAATGTGAAACGGATGCAACCCCAGTCGCTTTGCGGCCGGCTCCAGGATTCCAAACTCGCGTCCCGGGGGCAACGGCGGCATGGGCAGCGGCCGCCGCCGCACTCCGTGAAACGGCGTGCCCGAGTAGTCGCCCGAGATGCCGATCTCGTATTCGGCCTTCTCGTAGAACGGTTCCAGATCGTCGTAGGAGATCGGCCAGTCTTCCAGCGAGCTCCCCGCCGGCGCGCCATAGGTCGAGCGCATCCTGAAGTCCTGGGGCATATACCGCCAGGCCTGCGCTCCGTAGCTCAGTGTTCCTCCGCCCACGCAGGCAGCATCGTTCTGATAACTCCCCTCGCTGGGCCATGCGGTGTGAAGTTCGCCCTTTGGATCGACCCACAACCGCGGATTGCCCTCGTCCTCCGGCCCAAACGCATTGCCCAGCACCGTCGTGCGCTGATTGCGCAGATCGTCCTTGCGGCAATCGTTCGAGGTATACCACTTGCCCCGTTCCAATAGCACAACGCTGAGGCCCGCGGTCGACAGTTCCTTGGCCACAATGCCGCCCGCGGCCCCGGCTCCCACTACCACCGCGTTCACCCGCTTCATTGGCCTGATCCCTTCCGCAGGTCGTACTGCGCGCGCCCCAGCAGCGGCGGCTCGGCAAGACCCAGCATCTTCCAACTCACGGCGTCGCGATTGCCGCCGTGCCGGGGCGAGCCGTAGTACCCCTCAAGCGTGTGGCTGCGCACCATCTCAAAAAAACTGCCCTCCTCACTCTCGATTCCGCTCACCAGCTCAAACTGCTGCTGGCGGGAAAGCGCGGCCAGTTCCTGACCGAAACGTTTCATGCTCATCGCGTGAGCCTGTCGAAGCCCGTCCCGGTAACTGTCCTGATGGCGCCGGTAGTGCCGCACCAATTGACGATCGATGTAAGTCAGAACTCCCGCTTGCGTAGCGCTGGAAAAATCGTCCGCGGGGACAATCTGATCGCAGATCGCCCCCAGCGTCCGGGCCTCGTCTTCGCTGAGGAAATTCCAAGATCCCCGCGTATGCACGTCACAGCCGATGGCAGCTGCCACGCCTCCCATGGCTCCGGCAGCCACGAATCTTCGCCGCGTAAAACGGCCCGCTTTACTATTCGATTGCATCGGCAACCATCCCAAAATGGACTCAGCCAGGCGAAAGGTCCACCGTAAACGGGTCTAGTTGATTCCGGGGACCCTTTCCGCTCCATCGTTGGCGTTTCGAGCCGGCTGCGTCTGTGCCGCAGATCACCCTGGGGAACACATTTCGGCTGCGGGCCCGGCGGTCTCTGCGAACAGATTCTGGAGCGAGTCCTTTTATTGGGCGTGAACCGCAGCCAGAAACAGCCCAGGGGTCATTCCTGCTGCGCGGAATGACCCCTGTCCTTGTTTCCCTAACGATGGAAGTTCGATTCGCGCTACGGCAAAGTCTGGCACATGCTAAGCGTTGCTGCATTACTCGCGCCGGGCAGGTAGCAGGGCTGGCCGTAACCGGGCACACGGCTCACGGTGTTGTTGTTGCCAGTCGATCCGTTCTGGTTGCTCACCCGCACATCCACGACATTGCCCTCAACCAGAACCGTGGTGTCCACAATGTCCAGATCGGTGCGCACGATGGTGAGGTACGGGCTGTCCGGCGATGCCACATACACTTTGCCGTACTGCGAATTCTGGATGGAGACTACAGTGCGTGGGTGGCCCGTCATTGGCAGCGTCTTCTCCACAGTGTGGCTGCTCAGTGTCACGATGGTCACGGTTTGGTCGCTCTGGTTGGCCGTATACGCGCGGCTGCCGTCAGCCAGCGCTGTAACGCTCGCGGGATTACTGCCCACCGGAATCGTAAACGTGGTGCCGAAGGTCGAGCTGTCGTTCCCGTATTCATCCAGGCTCACATCGATGACGCTCACGGAGTTGCCGTCGTAGTTGGCGACGATCAGCTGGCTGGTGGCGTTGTTGTACTCCGCATGGACCGGGCCGGCTGTTGCGGTCATGCCGCTGGTTCCGTTGGGCGGGGTGATCCCCGTGGCTGTTACAGCGCTGAGAGAGAGCGGCAGGCTGGGGTGGCATGTTACCGTCTGTCCGTTCTGGTTGACAAACGGGGTGCACGAGTCCAGCGTGTTGTTCTGGCTGTTGATTACCGTAATCGTGTCGTCTCCACGGTTCAACACGAAGAATCGTCTGGAGTCCGGGCTTTCCACCGCGAAGACGGGGCACTTGCCCAACGGAATCTGAGACGAAACTGTGAGGCTGGAGACCTCGATCCCATCCGCCTCGCCGGCAGTTGCCGTAGTAGGTGAGTTGTTGCAGGCCACCCCGCTGAGAACGTTCCCGCCAAGGCTGTTGCCCTGGCTGATCGAGAAGTCGCGCTGGCCCAGAATGCCCGGCCCCACGATCATCACCGGCGTAGGCGCCACCGGGATGGCGAGCTTGAAAGCCTGAGGAAACCCGTTGAAAACGTCTGCGGCGTTCCCATTCAGATCGGCCGCATAGAGTCCGGCCGATGGCGAGAACAGGTTCACAGGCCGTGCCGTTGAAGCAAGCGTGGTATAAGCCACCTGCTTGGCCTGCAGGTTGCTGGAAATTGGAAAATTACTCAAAGTGCCGTCGCTGTTGACGGTGTAGCCGTTGGAACCGCTCTCATCGATCGTAAAGGTACCGGGGCCGGGCCCGATGGGAGCAATCGCCAGCACCGAATCGCCGGAGTAGTCGATGATCGTTGCAATGCCGGGCGTCGTGGGCGATGGCGCTGAAACCACTACGGCATACGCCGAAGGCTGCGCGGGTGGCCCGCTGGGGGTGATGGGCGTGACCACCGGCCGATAGGTCGAGCCGCAGCCGGCAATCAAGGCAACGGCCGCAATCACCGCGCCCGCCTGAGCCAACCGCGCGCGCGTCTGGCCTGAATTCATGGGAAAAAGCCTCATTCAGTTCGTTCCTGCTTACTTGGTGATTGTAAATCAGGCAGCCGGGGGATTAGACGCGTTCGGATCAGGGAACGGTATCGGCCCAGGCTTATCCGGCCAAGCCCTCTGTTGCTGCCACCATCCGCCTTCGCAACGCTGAGCAGAATTCTATGGCCTCAATCAATGGCCGGCGACTTCAACGATGTCGCTGTCTGGCCCACTCCAGGCAGGGTCACCTTCGTGACTCAGCTGACGTTTGCCCTCGTCCCAGTGCAGCCGGGTGATGGAACCCGCGCCTTTCTCGTAGGCATAGGTCTTGCCGTCGTCGGAAAAGAGCGTGAAACTCGCATCCGCGCCGGGGTAGACCCGCACCCGCTCAATCGCCTGCACCTGGTGCGTGCTCGTCACCGGTGCTCCCAGCGGAATGATCGAACCTTCCCGCACGAACAGCGGAATGGTGTCGATCGGCGCCTGAACCGCGATCGTTTGTCCGCCCTTTACCCGCTCATTCGTCCAGTAGTTGTACCAGTCGGCCCCAGCCGGCAGATAAACCTGCCGGCTGGTCGCGCCCTGCTCCGTAACCGGCGCCACCAGGAACGCCGGTCCGAACATGTACTCGTCGCCGAGGTCGGCCACCTTCGGATCGTCGGGAAAATCCAGAGGCAGCGCGCGCAGAAACGGCTCCCCCGTCAGCCACGTATGATAGCCGAGCGAATAGATGTAGGGCATCAGTTGGTAGCGCAGACGCAGGTACTTTTCCAGGATCGGCTCGGCCTGGCTGCCGTAGGACCAGACCTCGTTGGCAACCCGGCTGCCATGGGCGCGGAAGATGGGCAAAAACGTCGCATACTGGAACCAGCGCGTGTAGAGTTCCGGGTAGTCGTCATAGCCGCCCACGTTGGCGCGCGCATCGGAGGGGTCAAGCAGCGGCGGATGGGCCGGATGGTGCTCGGCGGGCAAATACTGCCAGCCGCCGGTGTCGTTGGACCAGTAGGTCAGCCCGGATGCCGCGAAATCCAGGCCCGTGGGAATCTGCCTGCGCAGCGTGTCCCAGGTCGGATAGATGTCTGACGACCAGAAAATGGCTCCGTTCCGTTGCGCGCCCAGGTAGGCATCGCGGGAGAGAATCAGCGCCCGCCGCTCCGGCTCGTCCTTGCGAAATCCGTCATAGAGCGCCGCGGTGTGAAACAGCGGATACACATTGAAGAACTGCGTTCCTGGGCCAATGTGGAAATAGGCGCCGTTGGGGGGCAGGTCGGGCTCGGTCTCGTCGGCCCACAGCGAGTCGAAGCCCTTGCTGACGATGTTGTCGCGGATTGTCTGCCAGTACCATCTGGCTGCTTCCGGGTTGGTGGTGTCGATGTCCGACCCCGCACGGTCGTAGGGCAACCCGTCGATGGGCGTGCCGTCGGCCTCATGAATCAGCCAGCCCTTCTGGCGCACCTCCGTGTAGTAGCGGTCCTCGGGCACAAACCGCGGCCAGACGCTGATCATGGTCTCAAAGCCCATCGCGTGGAGCTGCTTGTTCATGGCTGCCGGATCGGGCCAGAACCTGGGGTCCATGTCCATCTGGCCCATCTTCGTGTAGTAGAACCAGTCCACCACCATCACGTCGGCCGGCAGATGGCGGTCGCGATAGCCTTGCGCAACGTCCAGCACTTCCTTTTGGCTTGCGTAACGCTGCTTGCACTGGATGTACCCATAAGCAGCCTTGGGCAGCAGGTGCGTGGGCCCGGTGAGCAACCGGTAGCCGGCGTAGATCTCGTCCGCCGTAGCGCCGGCAATCACAAAGAACGAAACCCGGTCGCCCACCTGGGAGGTCCAGCGGGTCTGCTCATTGAAGCCCGGCTCGATTGTGGTCTTCGAGGCGTTGTCCCACACCACCCCGTAGCCCTTGTTGGTCACCAGGAACGGCACACAGACGCTGGGAGCGGCCGGGGCCGTGTAATCCTGCCAGCAATGCACCGGGTGGCCGCGATGGTCCAGAAACCCCTCCTGGTTCTGGCCCAGTCCGTAGTAGTGCTCATCGTCGGGCGACGCAAACGTGGCGCCCACCACGTAGAACTTGGGGTCCGTCGGACGCCGGTCGCGGGCCACGTCTGCCGTGCCGTCCTTGTGATTGGGCGCCGACTGCGACCAGCCAGTCATTTCCAACAGCTTCTTTCCCTCCGGCGTGCGTAGCGTAATGTGTGCGCCGGGCACGGAGCCGTTGAAGTACCTTCCGATGTCAATCTCAGTCTGAAGCGGCGGATGGACAGGAGGCAGATCCTTGTCCACCGTGGCCACAATCCGCGCCGATTGGTACACGTTGGCTTCGGCAGTCTCCGTCGCGCTCCAGCCCGCGGCAGCGGGCGCGGCCACAAATCCATATCCCGGCCCGGCCAAACCGGGTCCGCGATTCAAGCTGAGTGTGACGCGCAGAATGTTGGGCGCATACGGCTCCAAAACAATCGTCTCGCCTTTGCGGTCGAGTTCCAGCCGCTCTTTCGGCGATTGAGCTTGCACAGAGACACCGGCGAGTACGAATCCGGCAAAAACTGCAACAACGTACGAAAACCTTTGCATTGAGAACTCCATGGATGGCGTGAGAGTGCTGGAAACGCTGCGCCCTTGAGTGTAAACCGATTCACTAAAGCTGTCCCATTGAAATGACTTGCGCACCTTCCGCACCGCGAGGCCAGACGCTACGATGAAGCGTGGCTCAATTGAAGCTGGTCTGGCAATCGAAGCTGGTGCTGCTCGTCGTCCTGCCTTTTGCGGCTGCCGGCGTGGTCCTCCAAACCCATTGGTGGGCGGTGAACTCTGCGCCGGTGGCCATCTGGACGGTGGGCCTCAGCCTGCTGCTCGGCCTGGTGGTTCTCAAGCTGCGCGCCGCCACTCCAGCAGGAGCCGCAACCGGCGCTGCCATCGCCGCCAGCCTCATGTTTTCCACGGTCGCTTTCCCTTATCAGCCCTGGAACACAGCCCTGGTGCCGGTTCTGGCGGTCTCCCTGCTGGCCTGGATCGCCACTCGGTTCAAGCGCGGAAAAAAGGAGCGGCTGGGAACGGCAGAGAAGCGGCAAGGCCGGTCCGCTTCCCAGGTGGCAGCCAATCTGGGTGTGGCCGCGCTCGTCTCCGATGAATTGGTCCAATCCTGGCTCACCGATTCCCATTGGTTCACGCGCGTCACCTTCGCGCCCATGCCCCTCTTTGCCGTTGGCCTGGCGGCGCTGGCTGAGGCCGCGGCAGACACGGTTTCGTCCGAAATAGGCCAGGTCCTCGGCGGCAGGCCACGCATGATCACCACCCTGCGCACCGTCGCCCCAGGCACAGACGGGGCCATCAGCCTCGCCGGTACCCTGGCCGGCTTGGTTGCGGCGGGAATTGTCTCCGCCATCGGGACCCTGGCGCTGCGTGGCGATCTTGCCATGTTCTGGATCAGTTGCGCCGGCGCCGTCTTCGGCCTGCTCTTCGACAGCCTTCTGGGTGCAACTCTGGAGCGCCGTGGCTGGCTCAACAACGACGCGGTAAACTTCCTGTCCTCCGCCGGCGCTGCCGCCTTCGCCTTGGCCTTGTCCGCACTTCTCCCCCGCCCCGGAACGGGATAGTTCCCTGGAGTTACCATGAGTCCGGCAACTTCTCTCCACAATGAAAGTGAGCGATCCTGCTCATCAAAAATGGTGCAATTCAGCAATCATGGCTTTGCGCAGGCCTCCGATTGCCATGACAGGCGAATAGCGCGCGCTTCAATTTGCACCTGTTGACGCGGCTGTGTCACTTGGATCCGCACCACCTCGTGCATGCTCCCAGGAGCCGCGTGCTCGAATAGTCCACGTTGCTGTGTCCTGTCTTTCGGAAAGAAAGGATCGATATGCCCCCGCGGAGCCGCATCGGAATTCAGCAATCTTCTCGATATAACTCGGGAACGGGAGCAGGCGAAGACGCTGTTGCTGGAGTTCGAGCCCGTCTGGTCCAGCCGGATTGGGCTTGGAACATTGGTCCTCCAACCCCGAATGAGAATCAGGTGAAGAAGTGAAATCCTTCTTGAACCGGAAGATTCGGCTCGCATTCGGATTTGCCGTTTTGGCCCTGCTGCTGATGGGGGGAGTCTCCTATCGCTGGATGATCATTTCCGATGAGAGCAACCAATGGGTGCAGCACACTCACATGGTTTTGACGAACATCCAGGATTTGCTCCTGGCCATGGAGAGCATCGAATCCAGCAGCCGAGAATTCGTGTTGACCGGCCAGGAATCGGATCTTGAGCCCTATCACGCCGGCGTAATGAGGCTGGAACAGG
>DASWZM010000169.1:0-2653 GCA_036404455.1 Occallatibacter sp.
GCATCGGCGCGCAGATCGGGTGACGCGTCGAGCTGGCGGGTGGCGCGCGTGAGGGCTTCGCGGAGGGTCATAAAACAGGTGCGAGGTTCGGGGTTCGAGGTTTAGTGGGCGGCGACGATGCGCAGGATGTTGCCGTCGGGATCGGTGACGGTGAGCATCTCTTCGCTGCGCGTTTTGCCGTTGGCGCCGGTTGTGGTGGAAGTTTCCTGCTTGAATGCCACCTGCTGCGGCTTCAGCAGCGCGGCCGTCTTGGCCAGGTCGGGGGTGGTGAGGACGATGCTGGACTTCGAGCCCAGCGGATCGGCGGGAACGATCTCGACCATCTGGCCGGATGTGCCAGGCAGGTTGAGCAGCATCGGATTGCTCTTCGACGCGGTGAAGCCGAGCTTGGTGAGGTAGAAGTCGCGCGCGGCGGCGGGGTCCTGCATGGCCAGCGTGACGACGGTCATCTTGTCGGCGACGCGGTCGGGGCTGAGGTGCTGGCCGATGTCCAACGTGTGCCGCGAGGTGGGCATGTACTGGGTGTACTCGATGTTCTGCGCGAAGGTGGGCTGCTGCGGGCCTCTGATGGTGAAGAGCAGGTTGCCCGCTCCGGCTGTCTCCACGGCGCGGGGCGCAAGGCCCTCGGCGACGTAAAAGTCGTGGGTGGCGTTGATGTCGGCGACCTCGAAGCAGAGATGGAGGAAGGATGAAGTGCTCTGCGCGGCGCTCTGCGGCCTGGCCGGGTTGGGCGGGGCGACCGGGTAGAGTTCGATGAACTGCTTGTCGTTGATCTTGACGAAGGACTGCGAGACGCTGCCGCCCCTGCCGGTATTGGCGAAGGCCTGCTGGTAGCCCAGCTTGTTGTAGAAGGCGAGAGAATCGGCGATGCTTTGCACACGGATGGCGATGTGCGCGATGCCGTTGAACAGCGGGGTCTGGGTTGGGGCCGCTGCGGGGGCCGCTGGGGCGGGCGTTGCCGAGGGCGTGGCCTGGGCTGCGGCGATCAGTGTCAGGCCCGCGGCCAGGGCAACGAGTGCGATGCGCTGGAGCGCGCCGCGTGCGGATGCAATCTTCATCTTTGTCATCTTCCATTCCTTCCGGTGCGGGCTTGGCGGATTAATCCCGGCTAGAGCATTTTCACAGTAGGTATAGAGCGGGGGCGAAAGAACCCAGGGTGGTTTTCTCTCAAGGAAAACCACACCGCACGAACTTTCCGGCACCACATGTACTGTGAAAATGCTCCTAGAGGATTCTCTACTCCGGAAGCGAGATTGCCAAGTCGGAGTTGTAAGGCCGCAGGTCAGCGAGTCGGCAAGTCAGCCAGGGAATCTCTGAATTCTTCCCCGTTTTGAAAGGGCGGGACTTCAGAGGCTGCTGAAAAACTCACGTTTTTGTCTTTCGGAGGGAGCAGGGGGCTTCAGCCCCCTGAAAAAAGCCAAGGAATTCGAGGGGCTTTAGCCCCGGGCCTTTTGCTCGTAGCTCCAATCAGGCCTTTTTCAGCACCCTCTTCAGTCCCGCCGTAAGCGGCCTATTTCCAATGCGGCTTCAGCCGCTGAGGGAATCTCAAACACTTGTGCAGACCTTCACCAGTCGGCGAACCGGCGCGCACGCTGATATGATGGGTTTCGATGACGACCAAGGTACAGGAGCCCGCGGCGGCCGGCGGCAAGACAGGGAGCAGGGCCGCGGCCGCCAGCGGAGCGTCTCCGGCGCTGGCGCTGCTGGCGGGCTGGCTGGTTCCCGGCGCGGGACACCTGCTGCTGGGCAAGTGGGTCCGCGCCGTGCTGCTTATGGTCTCCATCGTGGGGATGTTCGCCATCGGAATCGCGCTCCAGGGCAAGGTTTACACGCCGAATACGGGCGAGCCGCTGGACATGCTGGGCTTTGCGGGCGACCTTGGCTCGGGCCTGCTGTACGGATTGGCGCGCCTGCTGGGCTGGGGACAGGCCCCGGTGCTGGTCGCCGTGGCGGACTATGGGACCAAGTTCATCGTGGTGGCCGGGCTGTTGAACATCGTCGCCGCGGTGGATGCGCACTCGCTGGCCAGCGGGAGGAAGCCGTCGTGACCCTCTCGCACTTCAGCGCGGTACTGCTCTTCTCGCTCTTCACCTCCATCGTCTTCGCCATCACGCAGCGGGCGGAGCCGAAGAAGATGGTGCGCTTCGGCGCGCTCTGCTTTGCGCTCTTCGTCGGCGGAACCGTGGCGGCAAGCTGGGCGATGTGGCTCATCAAGCATTGAGATGAGAAGGGGCTGTAGAAATAATTCCGTAATTGCTTTTCGGAGGGAGCAGGAGGCTTCAGAGGCTGCTGCAAAACCCACGGTTCTGTCTTTCGGAGGGAGCAGGGGGCTTCAGCCCCCTGAATAAAGCCAATGAATTCAATGGGCTTTAGCCCCGGGCCTTCTGCCATGAATGGCAATCAAGCCTCTTTCAGCACCCGCGTATACCGTCTTTTTGTGGGTAGCAAGCAATGTGCGCGGAAGCCGCATCCCTGCGCGGTGATCTGGGGCACATGCACCCCTGCCCGCACCGGGCCGAAGCTCACCACAGCGAATAGTCGCCGCGCGCGATCACCCAGAGCGCGAGCAGCAGGTTTGCCGTGGCATGGGCGGCCACGGCTTCGCCCAGCCTGCCGCGCAGTTTGGCGACGACGGCGAAGACCACCCCGGCCA
>DASWZM010000170.1:0-5766 GCA_036404455.1 Occallatibacter sp.
GCTCGGCCTGCCGCCGTTCCAGTCCGCGCTGGACCGCTCGCTCCATGATCCCGTGCATCTCCTCCCAACTCAGCCTCAGCAGCTCGGCTACCGCCTTCTGGCTTGACGCCTTCAACCACTCGATGGCCAGCGCCTCAAACAAGCCGGAATTTTCAATTTAATAGAGCTACCCGTAGGCGGCTCATTTTAGTCCACTTAGAACTGGATGGTGCCGAAGAAGGGACTCGAACCCCCACACCCTTGCGAGTACGTGGACCTGAACCACGCGCGTCTGCCAATTCCGCCACTTCGGCACGGTACACAAGTCCAGCGCTCTGCGCTGAACCGGCAGCAACTCTGAGTCTCGCAAAACCGTCCTGCTGTGTCAAATGCTACCGGGCCTGCAAACCCTCCCCACGCATGGGAATCCTGCTCTACACTGAAAGGCAATCATGCGCCGCCCTCCCAGCTTTCTTGCCTGCCTCGCCCTCGCTGCAACTGCCTTATTCACCGGCGCCCAGGCGCAGGCTCCGCGGGCAGCCGATTCGGAAGCCCGAGCCGCTCGCGCTTATGAGGCCGCTCTACAGAATGGTCCTCAGGCGCTGCAAGGCTTCCTGGCCGATTTCCCCAAAGGAGCCGACCTGCACGTTCACCTTGCGGGAGCGGTGTACGCGGAGAGTTTTATCCGGGCGGCCGGGGAAGACGGGCTCTGCGTGGACCCGGCGGCGCTGAGTTTTGCCAAGCCCCCGTGTTCGGGGCAACTGGTTCCAGCGGCGAAGGTTACGGCGTATCAGGACCTCTACGACCGGCTGGTGAACGCCTTCTCGATGCGGAGCTTTGTGGCGACTTCCGGATTCAGCGGGCACGACCAGTTTTTTGCGACGTTTGGGCGATTTGGAGGACTGGGCAAGAAACACACGGGCGAGTGGGTGGACGAAGTGGCCAGCCGGGCGGCGGCCGAGAACCAGCAGTATATGGAGCTGATGCAGACACCGCCCTTTGCGCACGCGGCGCAGATTGCGCATGAAATAGGGTGGAATCAAGACTTTGCGCAGCTCCGGCAGGCACTGCTTGACCACGGACTGCGGGAGGAAGTGGCCGCCGACCAAGAGGACGTGCAAACGGCCGAGACGCAGCGGCGGCAGATGGAGCATTGCGGAACTCCGCAGGCCGGGCCGGCCTGCCAGGTGGAGGTCAGGTACATCTACCAGATCCTGCGGGGTTTCCCGCCGGAGCAGGTTTTCGCGCAGACGCTGCTGGGGTTTGAGACCGTCCAAGCGAGTATGGGGGCGAGCAGGGAGGCCAGCGGCGGACGGGGGGGCGGCTGGGTGGGGATCAACTTCGTGCAGCCGGAAGATGGGATTATTTCCATGCGCGACTATAGCTTGCAGATGAAGATGCTGGACTACCTGCACTCGGTTTATCCGCAGGTTCACATAAGCCTGCACGCGGGGGAGCTGGCCGAGGGGCTGGTGCCGCCCGAGGGTTTGCGGTTCCACATCCGGCAGGCGGTGGAGTTGGGCCATGCGGAGCGGATCGGGCACGGCGTGGATGCGATGTATGAGGACGACGCGCAAGGACTGCTGAAAGAGCTGGCGCAGAAGCACGTGATGGTAGAGATCAACCTGAGCTCGAACGAGGGGATTCTGGGGATCAAGGGTGCGGAGCATCCGTTTCCGCTGTACCGGGCAGCCCATGTGCCTGTGGCGCTATCGACTGACGATGAAGGGGTTAGCCGCATCGATCTGACGCACGAGTACGTGCGGGCGGCGCTCGACTACCACCTGAGCTACCGGGACCTGAAGGAGCTGGCGCGGACGGGGATGGAACATAGCTTTCTGCCTGGGGAAAGCCTGTGGGCGGCGCCGGATGCCTTCACGGCTCCCGCGGGTGCATGCAAGGGGCAGGCGCCAGGCGCGGAGGAGCCTTCAGCGGCCTGCAAGACGTTCCTTGCGGGGAGCGAAAAGGCGGCTGCGCAGTGGGAACTGGAACGGCGCTTCCGGGTGTTCGAGGCAAAGTTCTGACGGGCTTGGAATGTGAACACAATTCTCTGCCGCAGGGAGTTTTCAGGGGGAAACGCCTATACATTCCGTTAGAATGGCGGCTTGAAAGCCACCGGCTTGAGAAAAAGGGCGGTGTGAAGCTTTTCGGAAAATGCGAAAAAGGCTCTGCGGGGAGGGACGATTGTGCACATAATCTGTGCACGTCATCTCCGGTTGGAGGCGGTTCGGCGACCGGAGGTTGGGGCGAGCAGCCGGGGCGGCAGAGCTCAGAGGCTGCGCAATTCCGTGGTCAATATCGGCGCCAATTGAGGGTATGATGCACGGGTAAGGCTTGTGTTATTTCGCATAAGGAGCATTCGAATGGAACGATGCCGCTTTCGGTTGTTGGTTTTTCTCGCGATGGTCTGGGCGCTGGCCGCAACTGCCGCACTGGCCCTGGCAGGAGAAACGATCTCGCTCACGGTGGACGCAACCAAGACTCCGCAGAAACTGCTGCGCGCCCACCTGGCGATGCCGGTGAAACCCGGACCTCTTACTCTTTACTATCCGAAGTGGATTCCTGGCGAGCATGGGCCCGATGGACCCATCTCCAACCTCACCGGGCTGAAATTCGAGGCGGGGGGGAAGACCATTGCGTGGCAGCGCGATCTGCTGGACGTTTTCACCTTCCACCTGGAGATCCCCGCCGGCGTCAGTCGTCTCGAAGCTCAGTATGACTATATTGAACCGGCAGGCGGGTCAGCCACGGACAAGCTGCTGGTGCTGGAATGGAATGAGGTTGTCCTCTATCCGGCCGGCATTCCCGCCGAACGGTTGATGTACGACGCCAAACTCCTGATGCCGGATGGCTGGAAATTCGGCACGCCGCTTCCGGTGGCAAAAGAGTCCGGCAATCAGGTCTCGTTCAAGCCGATTTCTCTCGATATGCTCGTCGATTCGCCCGTCATTACGGGCGAGTATTATCGCGCCATCGACCTGACGCCCAAGGGCGAGCCGATCCACCATGAGATCGATATGGTGGCGGACAGCGAAGCCGCTCTGAACATGAGCCCCGCGATTCAGAAGGAGATGACGAACCTGGTTGCCGAGTCGGGCAAGCTTTTCGGGACGCGGCATTATCGCGACTACCATTTCCTGTTCACGCTCAGCGATCATGTGGCGCATTTCGGCCTCGAACACCACGAATCCAACGACAGCCGCCTGCCGGAGCGCGCCTTGCTCTCGCCCGATGCCGGCATGTCGCTGGGCGGATTGCTGGCGCACGAATTCGTTCACTCCTGGAACGGCAAGTTCCGCCGCCCGGCCGATTTGACCGTCGCTTATTACGAAGAGCCGATGAAGACGGATCTGCTGTGGGGCTACGAGGGGCTGACGGATTTCTTGGGTCCGATGCTTGCCGCGCGCAGCGGCTTGTGGACCCAGGACGAATACCACGAGCACCTGGCGAGCATCGCGGCCGCGCTTGGTCCCGGACGCCCCGGCCGTACGTGGCGTCCCTTGCTCGATACCGCCAGCGGCGTGGGCGGCTTCAGTTTCGGAAGAGGCGGCTGGCTGGATTGGCGCCGCGGCGCGGACTACTACGACGAGGGCGATCTGCTGTGGCTGGAAGTGGCCACCATCATTCATCGCGAGAGTCATGGCCAGAAATCGATCGACGATTTCTGCCAGGCATTTCACGGCGGCGCGAATAACGGCCCGGAGGTGAAGACCTATACCTTCGACGAATTGGTTGGCGCGCTGAACGCAGTGACGCCCTTCGACTGGGCCGGCTTCTTCCACACCAGGCTGGAATCCACTTCAGCGGACGCGCCGGCAGGAGGCATCGAAAACGGCGGCTGGAAGGTGGTGTTCAATGACCAGCCTTCGAAGTTGCCGAGCCGCCGCGGGAGCGCGGGGGATGTGTATTCAATCGGCCTGCAACTGGGCAACGACGGCACCGTGAACGATGCGATCATCGGAAGTCCAGCATTCGTGGCTGGGATCTCATCGGGGATGAAAGTCATCGGCGTGAATGGCCGCGTCTACACACACGATTTGCTGGAGGACGCGATCAAAGCCGCCAAGGATAGCTCGAAGCCGATCACGCTGCTGGTTGTCGTGGACGACTATTTCCAAACATCGACCATCAACTACCACGGCGGCGACCGTTACGCGCACCTGGTTCGCGATGACGCCAAGCCCGATTATCTGGACGAGATGATCAAGCCACGCGCCGCGAGCCAGTAGAAGCCGCTTCCGGTGGGTCTGGCAACGGCAACCCTGAAATTGCCGCGGGGGCTAAGCCGGTATGGACAATGAGAGAATTCGGGAGATTTGCCTGGGGCTGCCACACGTGGCGGAGACGCTGAATTGGGGGCATCACCTGGTGTATTGGGTGGGGGACCGGAATATTGGCGGGAAGATGTTTGCCATGACCGACCTGGATGGGACGGGGATAGGGGTGCTGTGGTTCCACTGCGGGGCGGAGCGGTTTCACGAGCTGCTGGAGAACGAGGGGATCATTGGGGCTCCGCACCTGGCAAGGGCCTTTTGGGTGGCAGTGGACCGATGGGATACGCTGCGGGCGCGGGAGATTGAAGAGGAGCTGGGACGGGCGCACGCGCTAATCTACGCCAAGCTGCCGAAGCGGACCAAGGCGGTGCTGGCGCTGCCGGAGAAGGAACGGGGGAAGGTGATCCGGGAGCGGAAGAAGCTGCTGGCGGCGCGGGCGAAAAAAGCAGGGAATAGGGGTTAGGGATTAGGGATTAGGGGTTAGGGAATAGGGAATAGGGAACAGAACCACGGCTGTGGCGGGACGGGAACTGGATGGGGGGCGGGTTCGTACATATAAATTGGGCTGGTCAGGGGTAAAAACCTGTGGGGGGGTGGGGAAATGGTCAAGTTTCTGCTGTGGTGTATTCTGCTGGTGCTTTGCTGGCCGCTGGCGTTGCTGGCGCTGGTACTGTATCCGGTGGTGTGGTTGCTGCTGTTGCCGTTTCGGGTGGTGGGGATTGCCGTGGGCGGAGCGCTGGAGCTGGTGAGCGCGGTGATTTTGCTGCCGGTGCGGGTGCTGCGGGCGATTTGAGTGGTGGTTCAAAAAGAGCTATAGATGTAAAAGACTATAGATAGGTGGAGCTATCCCACCTTAGCCGCAAGAACAAAGACGCGGCAAAGGTGGGGCACCCGACACCATCGGGCTGACCGCAAGGAGAAAAAAGGACTATAGATAGGTGGAGCTATCCCACGTTAACGCAAAGGACGCGTGAACGTGGGGCACCCGTCAGCCGGCACCGGCGGGCCGGAAATTCATTAGAAATCTCTGGAAATTATGGGATGCGCCGATAGTTTGTCTAAGGCGCTTCTTATGAATCGATCTCTGACAATGTGTTTTGGGGCGGGAGTGGTGCTGGTGGCCGCTGCGGTGAGCTGGGCGGATGAGGTCTTCCCGGTGGTACACAACGAGCCGATCGCGGTGCGGGTTGTGGACGGCAAGGACGGGCGGCCGGTGGCACATGCGCATGTCTTGCTGGTGGCGGGATATGACCTACGCGACCTTCGGCTTGGAATTTGGCGGGAAGAGGCGCTTACCGACGGCGAGGGCATGGCGCGGCTGTCGAGCGGGCTCAAGAATCTGCCGTGGCTCCAGGTGCGGGTGGCCAAGAGGCATCTGTGCGAGGGAGATGCGGACGGGGCGGCGTTCAGCGTGGAGCAGATACGGCGGGACGGGCTGAGCGCGGCGAACCGGTGCGGAACGGCTACGGATGAAAATGCGGCGGGGGTGGTTACGGTGTTTGTAAAGGGCAAG
>DASWZM010000171.1:0-1893 GCA_036404455.1 Occallatibacter sp.
TTTGTGGCTTGTTTCCTAACGTACATGTTACGTTAGGAATAAGGAGACCCTGAACATGCCCCCATCTCTGGACGTCCTCGAGAGCCAACGTGCCGAGTTGCTCCGCCAGATCGCACAGCTCGGTGACCTCCGCAGTGGCTCGATCACGAGTATTACTGCCCGCTGCGGCAAGCCCCACTGTCATTGTCATCAGCCGAACCATCCCGGCCATGGCCCCAACTTCCGCCTGACCCACAAGGTGCAGGGCAAGACGGTGAGCGAAACCTTCCCCCGTCCGGCGGCCCGGCGCCAAGCGGAACGTCAGATTGCCGAGTTTCGCAAGTTTCAACAACTGAGCCGAGCTTTCCTGGAGGTGAACGAAAAGATTTGTCGCCAGCGTCCCTTGCCGCCGGAGACGGAAGGGGCGGAGCAGGAAAAAAAACGGCGCAAGCCATTCAGCGGGAAGTGGCGCAAGAAGTAGAGTCGCTGCTGGCGGTCATCTTGGCCGGACGACGCAAGTCCGGCCGGCTGGATTTGGAAGCCGTGGAGATGGCCACGCGCGCGGCCTTGCACCGGGCGGGGGCGGCGGTGCTGGAGGAGTTGCTGGCCGCCCCGGACGAGTATCCTCGGCAAGTTCCTTGTGGCTGCGGCCGGTCGGCGCACTACCACGAGAGCCGTCCCAAGCAACTGCTCACCGTGCTGGGGCGGGTGGAGACGGAGCGTCCCTACTATGTCTGCCCGGCCTGCCACCAGGGGCAGAGTCCGCGCGATCAAGAGTTGGATGTGGAAGGCACGGAATATTCTCCTGGGGTGCGGCGGATGATGGCGGTGGTCGGCAGCGAGACCTCCTTTGAGCAAGGGCGGGAACAACTGCAACTGCTGGCCGGATTGCCGGTGACGACCAAGGCCGTGGAACGCCACGCGGAAGCTCTGGGCGCCGAGATGGCCGCCCAGGAGCAAGCCGCCATCCAGCAGGGCCTGCAACTGCCCCTGCCCCCAGTGGGGGGACCGGCGATTCCGGTGCTCTATGTCGAGATGGACGGGACGGGAGTGCCGGTGGTGAGCACGGAAACCGTGGGGCGAGCCGGAAAACAGACGGAGCAGGCGCGCACACGGGAAGTGAAACTGGGGTGCGTCTTCACGCAGACGACGGTGGATGCCCGCGGCCGACCGAGGCGCGAGGAGGGCTCGAGCACCTACACGGGAGGCATCGAAACGGCGCAGGCGTTTGGGCGGCGCCTCTGCTTCGAAGCCTATCAGCGGGGTTGGAACCGTGCCCAGAAGAAAGTGGTCATCGGTGACGGCGCCCCGTGGATTTGGAACCTGACCGCCGAGCATTTCCCCGGGGCGATTCAGATTGTGGATCTTTATCATGCCCGCCAGCACTTATGGGAACTGTCGGGCAAGCTCTGGCCGAGCGACGAGCGCCACCGCCGGAACTGGACCCGAAGACGGGAAAAACAGTTGGAGGGCGGGCGCATCGAATCCCTGCTGCGCAGCCTGCGCGCCCTCTCCTCCGCCACCCCCGAGGCGGCCGAACTCCTGCGCCACACGGCAGATTATTTTGCCGTCAATGCGCCCCGCATGCGCTACCCGGCGTTTCGGCGCCAGCATCTGTTTGTGGGCTCTGGGGTCGTCGAGGCCGGCTGCAAGACCCTGATCGGCAGTCGCCTGAAGCGCTCGGGTATGTTCTGGAGGGTCCGAGCGGCCAACTCCATCATCGCTCTTCGCTGCCATCGCTTGAGCGGCAAATTCGAGGATTACTGGGAGAACCGCCGTGTCCACGCCGCCTGACCCTCACAGATTTGTCGCGCACCCCCTTATACCTTAGATGCATGATTCCGCCTTGGCGATAGCGGACCACGCTTGCCTGCAATCCTACCGAAGGGATCGCCAAGCCACTTTGACCCCGCG
>DASWZM010000172.1:0-6399 GCA_036404455.1 Occallatibacter sp.
ACAACTCAGCACCCACCAGGTGGTCACCGTCGTCCTGCCCACCGGAAACGGGAAGATCCTAAAGATCCGCAAAGCCACCACCCCGGAACCGGTCCACAAGCAGATCTATGCCGCGCTCCGGATGCCTCTCGAAGTAATTAACCCAGTCAGAACCTGGCACGACGAGGTGCCTGCAATAGTGACGGAATGAAATCCTATCTTCCTGAGAACAAAGGATCGCGTTCCCGAAAACGTGGAAGTTGGGTTAGCCGCAAAAACAAAGACGCGGCGAAGGTGGGGCACTCGCTTCAGTGGCGATGCTGGCTCTACCGCTGGAGCATGTCGATGGGTTGGGTGAAGTCGGTGATGCGGATGTGCCTGGCTAACGTCGGGTGCTGGCGTTCGAGGGCTTTGTACATCTCCCAGGCGACGCGGCGGTAGCTGAAGTGGCCGGGGGGGGCGGAGCGGAGTTCGGAGATGTATTGGGCTTCGGCGAAGTCCATTTTGAACAGGCACCGGATGCGCGTGGCCAGGGGAAGCAGGTAGAAGGCGGACTGGGCGGCTTCGGGGGCGTCGCTGCTGGCGATTTGGACGCTGGCACGGTGGGCTTGCTCGATCGCGGATTGGAAATCGGCGAGGATACCGGCTTCGGCAAGGATGTTGACATCGCCCGCAAGGTCTCCCGAGGCGGGAGTTTCATAGCCATGCATGGCTGTGAACCCCTGCTTGATCTGCGTGACGCGGCGGTGGCGATGCATGTCGCGGAAGCCGCCGATATCCATGAGGATGTCGAAGCGGAGAGCGGCTCCGGCGTGGAAGGCGCGGAGCGCTTCGTCGTGGGGGCCGCGGTGGCGTAAACCCAGCTCAACGATCTCTGCAACGCGAGAGGCGGGGAGCCCCGCGACCACACCGCGGACCTGCCGGTAGGGATGATCGCTCGCCCAGTACATCAGCGTCGCCGCCAACTCCACCTCCAACGTCTCGGTTCGCTCCACAAGATCGACCAAAGGAGCGGCGGCGGGGGGAATCCCGTGAAGCAGTTCAGCGGCGGCTCGCTCCAGCTCCGGCCGCGTTTGGATCAGGTACTGATTGGACTCAGCGTATTTGACTAGGGTAGGCGCGGTGCGGACCTCACGGGTAAAGAGCTGGGCGGCTTCTTCCGCCAGGGCGGGGTCGGCCGCGGCCAGTTTCTCCACAAAGGCTGTGGCGGGCTGGGCGTTGACGTTCCAGGCGGGGCCGGTGGCGGCTTCCCGGAGTTTGAGGCCCAGGTCGCGGACTTCGGCGACGGGGTGGGAGAGCAAGCGGGAGACCTGGGTTTCGAGGGTGCGGGCGTTGACGATCTGGCCGAGGGACGTGTTGGTAGCCAAAGGGAGCAGGTAACGGGCTACATCGAAGGCGCGGGCTTTGAGAGTGCGCTCGTAAGCTTCAGGTTTGAGGGTTTCCGGGCGGGGAACGCGCTGGCGCAGGGCTTCAAGGACGGCGGCAGTGGTGCGCTGGTAGCTGGCGAAAAGATTGTTGATGGTGTCGGCGTAGAGATGGGCGGGTTCGGCATCGCCGCCGAAATCGGGGAAGAACCAGCCGGATTTCAGGAAGTTCTGGTAGCGGGTGGAGCGCTCCTGGCCGTCCCAGCGCTGCTCGTCGACGAGGACGATGGCCGCCAGGAGGCTGAGACGCTCGACGGCAAAGGCGATGTGGGCCAGGTCGGCGATGGAGCGGTGGCCGTATTGGAAGTAGAAGGTGTTGAGGAACTGCTCGGCGCGCTGGGCGCTGATTTCATTGAGGGACTCGCGCATGGAGAGGGCGGAGCGGGAGTATCTGGCCATGGCGTAGGCCAGGATCTCGGGGTCGGCGCCGTGGACGGCGAAGACTTCGGTTTGATTGCGGGCACCGGGAGGGAGAAAAGATTCACTGGACATTGGAGAGGGCACGCGAACAGAATACGGCATTGGGGTGGTTTTCCAATTTGCTGGCGGGGCGGTTTCTTGTTTAGTAACCACATTTTCCACCCCAGTGACGAAGTGGGTGATGGGGCACCTTTCCGGGTCGGGGCGTCGCCGGGACCCCAGAAGAAAAAGCTGATTGAAGGCAGTGATTCCGGTCTACAGTTATTGGAGAGCCGCTGTAGGGGCGCCGATTGCGGTGTGCGTCCGTGATCCCTCCCCAAACGTCTAGAGGAGAGGCCCGTTCAGCCTTATTGAAGGGCTTTCAGACGCCGGGGATTTCCAGTGCTTTGCAAGCATTCCCTCGGGGTCTAAAGCCCCGCATTTTGGGGAGTGCCGGGCGGCGCGTCTAAAACCGCGCCCTTTCAAAGACGAGTTGGCGCTACGGGCATAGTGGGTTGGCGAAACAGGATTGGATCGTGCGGAATTGGGCTATGCACGATCAGGCGATGCAGGAGCAGGCCATGCAGGAGTATCTGGCACGCACATCCCAAAGGCCTCGGCCGTTGCCCCCGGGCCGTTGGCGGATGACGCAGCGGTGGAACGATTTGCTGTTTGCGCACTGGCCCGTGCCGGCTTCGTCGATCGATCCTCTGCTGCCCGAGGGGCTGCAGGCGGATACATATCAGGGGTCGGCGTGGCTGGGGGTGGTGCCGTTCTGGCTGGACCGGATCAAGATTCGCGGGGTGCCACCGATTCCCGGAATGCGCCATTTCCCCGATCTGAATGTGCGCACCTATGTCCGTGACGAGCAGACGGGAACGCCGGGGGTGTACTTTTTCTCGCTGGATGCGAGCAACCTGGCAGCGGTGGCGGTAGCGCGAGTTTTCTTTCACCTACCGTATCACTGGGCGGAGATGCGGTTGGACCAGAGGTCGGAGCGGGAGTTCGCGTTCTACAGCCGGAGGCGATTTTCGAGAGAGCCGGCGGTGTTCAAGGCGCGGTACCGGGGACTGGGGCCGACGCGGAGTCTGGTGGAGGGCAGGAGCGGGACGCTGGAGTATTTCTTGATGGAGCGTTCCTGCTTGTTTACGCGCAATGAAGCGGGACAGGCGGTGCGGGCGCACCTTCACCAGCTTCCGTGGCCACTGGAAGAAGCGGAGGCAGAGATCGAGCGCAACGACCTGGCTGGGATGATCGGGGTCGAGCTGCCGGACCAGGAGCCGGTGCTTCACTATTCCCACCGGCTGGCGGTGTATGTGTGGCCGGCGGAGCTGGTGCGGCTGGCGCTGGCGGGACGGCCGGTCGCGGTGGCGGCGACGCCTTCAGTGTGAGAGGCAGGGAACAGTTTTCAGCTTCTTGTCTCAGGCTTCGAGTTACAAGCTTCTATCTCCGATTGAACTCTTAAAGACTGCAAGGTCATTTTGCGCGAGTTACGCTCAGGCACCGCAGAGATTGAATTCGTGCGAATTTCTGCGCTCGACTGCGCAACTTTCCGTGAGAGGCTGTGTTTTCAGGGTGAGGGAGAGCCAGAGGCCCGCGGTGTTCATGCGGACTCACGAGTTCTCCCTTGCCGGCGCACACACACTTCCGCGATGGTTCACAAGCAAACGTGATCCGGGACGAATTGATGCTGCATTTTTACTTGCCTGGATCAAAACAAGCTAAAAAGGGGTGCGCGCCTGCGCGCGTCCTGGCCGGATTTCGGCTTTAACTGTCTTGCGGATGAAGGGTCCCATGAGATGGGCCACTCTGTCTGCTCACCCCCCTACGACACGAAGAGATATGAGAAGAGAGGTGTAACAGCTATGGACTCCAGGACACTTTTGAAATCATTGCCGGTGGCATTGGTCGCGCTGACAGCCGCCGCGTTGCTGGTGGCCGGCTGCAGCGGCGGCGGGACTGGTACGATGCCCATCGGGCCGACTCAGCAGGCCTCGACAGGCCCGGCGTTTGTGGTTGGCACGGATGCGCCGATGGCAAGCGTGGTGTCGTTCGCGGTGCAGATCGAAAGCATCAACGCAACCGACGCAAACGGCAACACCGTATCGTTGCTGAGTGGAATGCCGACGGTGGACTTTGCGCGCTTCAACGGCCTGCAGACCCTGCTGGACATGAACGATGTCAATGCGGGCACGTACAGCAAAATTTCGATCACGCTGGGAAGCGCAACGATCGGCTATCTGAATGTGCCGGCGAGCGGCGCTCCTACTATTGCGACAGAGCCGGCGACTTATCCGTCTTCGGCAACGACCTACACTTATACGACCACGCTGACCAATCCGATTGTCGTGACTCAGAACGGCGCGCCGGTTGGGTTGCGCGTGGACTTCGATCTTCGCAAATCCATCGAGGTGGACGCGAGCGGCAATATTACCGGGGCGGTGACGCCGACCTTCAACGTGAACGGCGTGGGGACGGGCGATTCCGGCGGCTACATCGATTGCTTTGAGGCCGCGGTAGTGGCCGCCCCGGCCGCCGGTGCGCAATCCTTCGTGGTGCAGGGGCCCCACGGGGAGCAATTTACGATCGACGTGAACGGGCAGACGGAGTGGGAGAGCAATGAGAGCATCAGCGACCTGACGAGCAGCAGCATCGTGGAGGTTTCCGGGACACTGGACAAGGCCGACAAAACGCTGGACGCCGACGATGTGGCAATTCTCTCGCAGAATGGCTTCTACGCGGGCGGCCTGGTTACGTACGTTCAGCCTGCTTCGGGACCGGCGACGAGTTTCGACCTGTACGTCCGCGGCCTGCTGCCCACCACCACCGGGCTCACGCTGGGACAGATTGCACAGGTGGATCTGACTGGCAATGAGAAGTTCTTCATCTACTGGTTTCACAACCCGCTGACGGAGTTCCTGTTCAACTCCAGCCAGTTGCTGCCGGGTCAACATTTGACAGTGGGAGGACCGGCGAGCGGTGCGGCCAATGCGGATGCGGTGACGGTGAAGCGGGTCGTGTTGCGGCATTGGGGATACAACGGCACAGTGGTTGCCAACAGCGTGAACACGGCGAACGGCACTTTCCAGATGCAGATTAACGGCTTTGCCGGCATTCTGGTGCCGCAGACGGTGACGGTGTACACGGCGGACAGGACGGATTTCCGAAATGGCCTGAGCGGGGTGAGCGACCTGACCGGCGGGGAAAAAGTGCGCGTGGTGGGGTTGCTTCTGAAAGACCCGCTTTCCGGCGGTACGGTGCTGTTGGCTCATTACGTGGACGAGCTCGACTAAACAGCGAAGAATGGAATGATTCCTCCTTGCGCCGGAGCTGCATCAGCGGCTCCGGCGCTTTTTTGCGCCCCGTTGGCGTAAAAGACAACTCACAGCTCTTTGGGGCTTGATGGAATTCCGGGTCTCAAAGTCGACACCTGGCGCTGCGGAGCGGATTCAAGCCATGACTATTGTCCATTTAGAATGAGGGATGGAAGGGTGCGAAGTTGCGCGCGCTGGGTTGGAGAGAGATATGGGGAATCTGCAGGGAAGAATTGCGCTGGTGACGGGGGCTTCGCAGGGGATCGGGCGCGCCGTGGCGCTGGAGCTTGCGCGGGCTGGGGCGACGGTGGTGCTGGCGGCGCGGAATGAGGCAAAACTGGCCGAGGCCGTGGCGGAGATTGAAGGGGCAGGCGGGCAGGCGGCGCCAATTCCGCTGGACTTGGGGCACGAGGAATCAATCAAGGCTGGGGCGCGGGCGGTGATCGAGCGATTCGGCAAGGTGGAGATCCTGGTGAACAACGCCGGGATCACGCGGGACGGGCTGATGATAGCCATGAAGCGGGTCGACTGGGACGATGTGCTGGGGACCAACCTGACGGGTGCTTTCCTGCTGACGCAGGCGCTGTTGCGGCCGATGCTGAAGAACCGCTGGGGTCGGATTATCAATATATCGAGCGTGGTGGGGCGGACGGGACAGGCGGGGCAGGTGAACTATGCGGCGAGTAAGGCGGGGCTGATCGGGCTGACGCGGTCGATGGCGCGGGAGGTAGCGTCGCGGGGGATTACGGTGAATGCCGTGGCGCCGGGGTACATTGAGACGCCGATGACGGCGGTGCTGGACGAGAAGCAGCGGACGGCAATGCTGGCCACGATTCCACTGGGGCGTGCGGGGAAGGATGTGGAGATTGCGCAGGCGGTTGCGTTCCTGGCTTCGGATGCGGCGGCGTATATTACCGGGCACGTGCTGGATGTGAACGGCGGGATGTTCATGGGTGGGTGATATAGCTGCGGAAAGAGCTGGAATTCGGGCAAGATTCCCCGGAAACTTCCCTCAGGGCTAAAGCCTGCGTTGATTGCATTTGCGTACAGGGTAAAGCCCGTACCCTTCGCCTGACGGGTACTTTTCGCAGCCTGCAAAGCCTGTGTCCTTCACCGAATTGCATTTTTGACCGCTCGTAGTGAGTCGATCCTGAAAAAGTAGCATTCAGACATTTGCAGACTGAGTTTGGAGGAGGAGTCGCTCTTGTGGGGCGGGAATCCAGCCCCAGAGGCGCATCAGGCGGAGCAGAAAATTGCGCCAAAAAGCTCCGAGGAGCTTGTGG
>DASWZM010000173.1:0-3884 GCA_036404455.1 Occallatibacter sp.
CCGGCGAGTGAACGGCGATATGCACCGGAATCATCCGCGGCTTTTGGCCGAGGATACCGCGAATGGCGGAGTCCCGGTCCTCGGTAAAGGCACCGATCAGCGCGCCGGTGTTGACAATCTTGAAGGCGTTCAACGGCGAGGCCAGCGTGGCAACCACCTCAGCCGTGGTCATGGGCATGGAAACCGGCCCCGCTTGCAGGATGGGGTGGCCGCAGGCCAGCAACTGCTTCGGATCGATGTAAGTGACCGTGCAGGTGGCCGCAATCTCCAGGTCGCCGCGCACCAGTTGCGCGCTCACTGCTGACCCCGGCACCACCGTTGCCAGCGCGGCAGCTGAGGGTTCCAGGTCCGGCGATGAGCCCGGTTCAGACGAGCCGCCCACACCCCCGGCCGCAACCATTTCCAGGCCTGTGCCGGCCATCTGCTGTTGCCACAGCCGTATCGCTTCAGGCTGGAACCCGCTCATCACCAGCGGCGTGTCCATCGCCTGGAAGGTCATGCCGCCGGCGGATGAGCCGCTGCCGGAGTTCGCGGCCAGACTGGGGAAGGAGGCCTGGTTCCGGCTGCCGGAGGCTTTCAGGACGTTGTCGATGGGCAGGTCGCGCACCTCCAGCATCTGCTCGATGGGCGTAATTCCGGCGATCGGGTCCTTGCTGAATTGGCCAATGCGGTAAGAGAGCGAACCCAGAAGCCGGTTGCCGATATACACCGGGCTGCCGCTCATGCCGGCCACCACGCCCGTGTACTCGGCCTTGGCGCCGTGAAGCTGGGCGAGGATCATGTCGTGACCGGGTCCGCGCGCCCCGCGCAGCACGCCCAGGATTTCAATCTCCATTCGCTCCGGCTTGCTTCCCGTGAAGACCGTCCATGCAGTCGCGGTCATGCCGCGCCGGACCTCACTGAGGGGGAAAAATCCTCCGCTGGACGGGGGCGGACTGGCGGCAACCGGCGTGATTTGTGCGTGCAAATGGCCAAGGGGCGTCATACCCAGCGTAATAACCAGTGCAACCAAGCGAAACTGGATTTCCTTCAAGCAAGTTTTCACGTCTATAAGAGTACAGCCTGCCGCTGTGGTTCGGTGTAAAATACGCCGCCCGGTATTTTTGGCCAGTCCCAACTCGGGGCCAGCCTGCCACGGCGGGAACCGGGTTTCTTTAAGGCTTAAGGCACGGCCTGGGCGGCGCTAGAGGCTGGAAGCCAAAAGCCAAAGGCTGTCGTTCGTCCCAGGTAATCCCGTATGCTGTTGAGCACAGAGGTCGTCATGTCCAATATGCGCCTGTCCAGGTTACGCCCCCCCGCATTCGCTCGCCGCCGCTTCCCGTTCGCGGTTTTGTTTCTCATTCTTGTTGCCGTGGCGGCCGCGCCGCTGGCCCGGTCCCAGGCCACGCCTCCACCGCAGCAGCCCCAGCCCCAACAGCAGCCGGACCAGGCCGCGCCCGACGCAGGCGGTCCCGGGGGCGACACCGGGGTCATCGCCCTGCCCAAGAAGAAGGACACTCCGGAAGATGTGCCGCCGCCCGCACCGGCCGCGCCCAAGGTCAAGAATCCAGAGGGGATGGCCAATTTTTCCCTGCGTGTCGAGGTCCCCGAGGTCACTGTGGATGTGGGCGTGCTGCTGGAAAAGACACACCAGTTCGTGCCTGGCCTCAAACCCAACAACTTCCGCGTCTACGAGGACGGCGTGGAGCAGAAGATCGCCGGCTTCAAGCGCGTCGAGGCGCCCATAACGGCCCTCATGATATGCGAGTTTGCCGCGAACGGCGCCTGGTGGTTCAAGGAAAATGACATGCGCAACGCGGCCTTTGCCTTCACGCAGCAGTTGCGCCCCCAGGACTACGTGGCGTTGATGACCTTCGACATGCGCACGCAGATCCAGCTCGACTTCACCCAGGACAAGCGCCAGCTTCTGGAGGCCATCAATTCGCTGCGCATCCCCGGCTTCAGCGAAACGAATGTCTTTGATGCCCTCTACGAAGGGCTGGACCGGCTGGAACGCATCGAGGGACGCAAGTATATCATTCTCATCGCTTCCGGGGTCGATACGTTCTCCAAGCTCACCCTCGACAAGATCCTGAAGAAGGTGAAGGCCGCGCAGAACATCACCATCTACACCATTTCAACCGGCGGATTCCTCCGCGCCATGACTGAAGGCCGTGGCGGCATGGGGGGCCAGATGCGCGAGATGAATTATCTTCAGGGCGACAACCAGATGAAGACCTTCGCCAGCCTTACCGGCGGCGCCAGCTACTTCCCGCGTTTCCCCGGCGAATTGCCAGATGATTTTGGCCAGATCAACGCCAACATCCGCTCCAAGTACGAGCTGGTCTACCACCCCACCAACGCCAAGCAGGACGGCACCTATCGCAAGCTGCGGGTGGAATTGGTGGACGACGAAGGCCAGCCGTTGCGTATCCAGGACGAGAAGCATAAGCCGCTCAAATACGACATCATTGCCCGCGAAGGCTATCGCGCCAAGCAGGAAGTGGAGTAGCGGCGGCCCCGGCCCAAGGCAGGGAACACACGGCGGCCCGCTGCGCTAGAATAGCTTCCCACCACCACCGGTGTCCCCGGCGCATGAACTTTGCACACTGGGGCTGACGCCGCGGTCCCCGCGACCGGTCTCCATCGCCGGGGCGGGAGAAACTCTTGATCGATCGCCAGGACGGCGGTCTATTTGAACTGGCCGATGATGTCCCAGACGTAGTACCCGATCACGAACACCGTCGCGGCCACAGCCAGCCACAGCGATACCTTTCTAAAGGGCTGGATCTTGTTGACCTTGGCAACAATGGCAGCCTGTTCGTTCTTCAAATGATCGAACGCATCGTCCAGAACGATCTGGTCGTCCTCGTCGCGGCTCAGTCTGCCGCTGTAGATCTTGAGAGCCAGCATCACCAGCACCAGCACTCCCCAAACCGTCCACATCACCGGTACAAATCCCGTCATTCTCCACCTCCAAAGTGTTTTCTGGTCCCAGATACTGGCGTGTCCGTGAAAGAATCGCGGTCTCGTGAGTAGAGGGGCCGTACGGTTGACCATCATAGCCCCAATCGAGGAGCTGTGAGGTGATAAATATCACAGGCTTTTTTTTGAGGGTGAACCCAGGCCCTCAACCCCATCCCGCGACCGTTCCTCGCCGCTCTCGAACGAACCGCGGAGGAGGAGCCGATCCTGCGACTTTGAGGCCTCCGGTTGCATCCAATGGTATGATGCCGTGAATGGGGCTTGTGTCCTGGCCCGCGGAGCAGGTACAGTTAGGGATAACGGCAAGCATTTCACAGTATGGGAGAAACCATGGCCACAGCAACTGCTGCACCCGCGCAGGAAACCGAAAAGAAAGCACCCCTTCACCTGACCCCTCAGGCCATTGCCAAGGTGCGTGAGATCATGGCCACGCAGGATCCTCTACCAGCAGGATTGCGCATCGGCGTTGTGGGCGGCGGATGCTCCGGCTTCCAGTACTCCATGGCTTTCGAGAACCAGAGCGGCATGATGGACAAGGTTTTCAGTTTTGAAGACCTGAAGGTTTTTGTCGACGCCACCTCGCTGATGTACCTGAACGGCTGCACGGTCGACTACGTGGAGACGCTGGAGGCGGCCGGCTTCAAGTTTGAGAATCCCCAGGTGAAGAGCACCTGCGGCTGCGGTTCCTCCTTCAGCGTCTAACTACTCGCGGGCGGATTTGGTTGCCCGCACAAAAGGCCCGTCCCCGCTCCAGGGACGGGCCTTGCTGCGTCTGGGCGCAAGTGTTGAAAAACGTCCTTCTGGTTATGGTTTATTGCTGGGGTGAAGGCTGAGGCGGGGGAGTACTGCCTCCAGGATTCGTCCCGCCGGGCGTGCCGAAGCCTGGATTGTTGCCAATGCCTGTGCCGCCGCCAATGCCC
>DASWZM010000174.1:0-2456 GCA_036404455.1 Occallatibacter sp.
CCCATGCCCCAGAGACCAAAGAGGCCAAAACTGCCAAGGACGCGGAGAAGGTAAAAAGCAACCACGATCAGGACGAGGATGATCTGCACGATTCTTACCCCGGTTGGGCGGTGCTGCGGCGCCGGCCGTTGCAGGACCGGCTCGTCGTCCAGCGTCACCTTGGCATCGGCGGCGATCACCTGCGCCACCTCGCCCACGGCGAGGGTTACGGCGCCGTCAAAGTCGTTGGCCCGGAGCTGCGGAACCATCTCCCGCCCAATATCGCCCAGCTTGCCGTCCGGCAGGATGCCTTCCAGCCCATAGCCCACCTCAATCCTTCGCTTGTGGTCGCCGACCGCAAGCAAAACCAGCACGCCGCGGTCCGAGCCCTTCTTGCCCATCTTCCACTTGGTCTCAAGCTCGTTGGCGTAGTCTGCCGCGTCTTCCCCATCCAGGGTCTGGACGGTCACCACCGCCACCTGCGCATTGGCCTGCGAGTGGTCGAGTTCACCGCAGATGCGATCCAGCCGCGCAATCGCCTCGGGCGACAGCACGTGCGCATAATCGCTTACGTAGTCCGTGGGTTTGGGCAGGTCGTCAACCCGCTGAGCCGCCAGGGTCGTGGCGGAAAAAACCAGGCAAGCGGTCAATAGCAGCCGGGATACGATTGAATTTGCGCGGCGAAAGCCTTTCATCGCTCTCCATTGTACGCGGACGGACGGCCAAAGGTTCCATCGGCTGGCTTCCAAGCCTCTGGCTGGAAGCTGCAAGCTGGCTTTGCACTACACTGGAAGGAAATGACCCAGAGCCAGCTTCCAAAACCTCCTGTCGCCAGCAAGCACCACACAGAGACCCATTTGCATGGCGTGGACCTCACCGACGACTACGCCTGGCTGCGGGACAAACAAAATCCCGAAGTAACCGCCTACCTCGAGGCCGAAAACGTCTACGCTGAGGCCGTGATGGCCCCGCTCGCCGGCCTCCGTGGTGACCTCTATCAGGAGATGCTCTCGCACATAAAGCAGACCGACGTTTCGGTTCCCTTCCGCGACGGCGAATGGTGGTACTACACCCGCACCGAAGAGGGCCGCCAATACCCCATCCATTGCCGCAAGGCCGCATCGGAAAACAAAACGCTGGGTGCCCCAGGTCTCGATTCTGAGATCTGGGAATCCTCAAGTCCCAAAACCGACAACGCGACGGAAGAAGTGATCCTCGATGGCAACCAACTGGCTGAGGGCCACGCCTTCTTCGCGATCGGCGCCACCGACATCGCGGACGACGGTCGTTGGCTGGCCTATACCACCGACACCACCGGCTTTCGCCAGTACACGCTGCACATAAAGGACCTGGCCACCGGCGAGACCCTCCCTGGTGAGGTCGAGCGCGCCGGTTCGGTCGCGTGGGCCGCCGATAATATGACCCTCTTCTACACCGTCGAAGACGAGGAGCAGAAGCGCCAGTACCAGCTTTGGCGCCACACGCGCGGCACGCCGCATTCCGATGATGTGCTGATTTACCAGGACGACGATGAGCGATTCAACCTCGGCGCCGGGCGCACCCGCGACGGCAAGTTCCTGGTCCTTGAATCGGCCAGCCACACCACCAGCGAATCCTGGGTGCTGCCGGCAGACGAACCCAACGGCTCCTTCACCCTCATCAGTGCTCGCGAGGATGAGCACGAGTACTCCATCGAGCACCGCAACGGACTGTGGTTCATCCGCACCAACGATCGAGGAAGGAATCTCCGCCTGGTGACCGCCCCGGTAGGGACGCCGGGCCGTGAGCATTGGACCGAACGCATTCCCCACCGCGACGCCGTCATGCTGGAGGATGTGGATCTGTTTGCAGGCTTCTTTGTGGCCTGCGAACGCGAAGACGGCCTGCCCAGGCTGCGCATCCTGCGCTTCTCCAGCGATGGACCGGAGGCCCTGCCCGCCGGCGAAATTGCCTTCCCCGAACCGGCTTACAGCGCCGAGCCGCACATCAACCGCGTCTTTGACACCACCGCCTTCCGCTATGCCTACCAGTCCCTCGTCACTCCCAGCTCGGTCTTCGAGTACGACGTTACCACCGGCGCCTCCGAGCTGCTCAAGCAACTTGAGATTCCCGGCGGCTTCAACCGCACCCTCTACGCCAGTGAACGAGTCCATGCCGTTGCGCCGGACGGCGCCAGGGTCCCCGTGTCGCTCGTCTACCGGAAGGACAAGCGGGAGGCAGGCGGCAATCCGCTCTACGTCTATGGCTACGGCTCCTATGGCTACTCGCTGCCTCTCGGATTCAGCTCCAACCGCCTCAGTTTGCTCGATCGCGGCGTGGTCATGGCCTATGCCCACATCCGCGGGGGCGGCGACCTGGGCAAGCCCTGGCACGACGCCGGCAAGATGCTCGTCAAGCGCAACACCTTCACGGACTTCATTGCCGCCGTCGAGTATCTGACCGCGTCGAAATACGGCGACGCGGCGCGCGTGGCCATC
>DASWZM010000175.1:0-6546 GCA_036404455.1 Occallatibacter sp.
CACCGAGTGATCGATGACAAGCTCGGCCGGAGCCAGCGGATTCACTCGCTCCGGGTCGCCGCCCAGCGTCCGGATGGCGTCGCGCATCGCGGCCAAGTCGACCACCGCCGGCACGCCGGTAAAGTCCTGCATCAGCACCCGCGCCGGCATGTAGGCAATCTCCCGGCTGGGCTCGGCCTTGGCGTCCCAGTTGGCCAGGAACTCAATGTCCCCGGCCGTCACGTTCACGCCATCCTCGCGGCGCAACAGGTTTTCAAGCAGAATCTTGAGGCTAAAGGGCAGCCGGCTCAGGTCAAACCCGCGCGCCGTCAGCACCGGAAGCCGGTGGATCGTATAGCAGCGGTTGCCGGAGGCAAGCGTAGCTCGGCTGGCAAAGCTGTTCATTGGAAAGAGCCTTTCTATCCGCGCACCCGCGGATGGAGCAATGCATTTCTACTCGGAATCTCCGGTCCATGGAGATTCTTCCGGACGCTGCGGCGCACAGTTCACGGCCATCGTGAAGAGTCTTCTTGCGGGAATAGATTACTCAGCGGGAAGGGCGCCGTCCACGGTCTGGCCGCCCACGGCGAAAGCGCTTCAGCACCGGGGTCGAGGAAACTCGGACTGCGGATCGGCTGAACATGGCGAATATTAGAATTTTAGCGCGGTACGCCCACAGTTGGAAGTAGCAATGCTCGCAACTTTTCTCACGGCGTTCGTAACGACAAAAGCCACTGCCTGGCCGCCTGGATCACAGGGTCTGTTTCCTCAGAAGGCAACTGGATTGGTTCGGAAAGAACCACGTCCGGCTCGATTCCGTCCGGATACTTGCGGTGGTCGCGGTCTTCTTCTATTACGTCGCAGAGAAAGAGGAACGCGCCGTCAGAGAGCGGAAAGCCCTGGCTCGCTGTCGAAAGCCCATATGTGTGCGCGCCAAAGGACCGTGTCCACGGACGCCGGATGAAAGAGATCGCCACAGCTTCTCCCGAACTAATCGTCCCGCTGTCGAGGAGTACCGCGACAGGCGGTAAATCGGGTAAGGCCAGAGGAGCATCCTTGACCTGCGTCATGGTTGCTTCCTTGCCGCCGATCATCTCTCCGGCGCTACCCTGCCGATAGAACCACTGTTCTTCGCCGCCGTTCGAGAAGACGAAGTATCCGAGTGGCCCTTCGCCCAGGACGAATCCGATTCCGGCAATCATGGGATACATGTTTCCCCCGCCATTGCCGCGCAGGTCGACGATCCATCCCCATGGGTGGCTGGCCTCGAGACCTGCCGCAATGGAGTGCAGCGAATCGGCATAAGCCTGGAAATCCCCCTGGTTTTCCTGCATGTTCGAACGCTTCGATCCACATGCAGGAATCACGACGTAGGCGAAAACCGCATCTCCGGCATGAATCAAATGCCCCGACGGCGCAGAACGGTCTCCAAACACCGAACTCGGCCGCGTGGAAGCCTGGTTCTTATACGGCCCAAGGATGGCGCTCATGCTTGCTTGAGCCCGCTTCTTGTCCGCGTCGGAGAGGGCATCGGGAATGCGCAGGAAGCTGTGCCGCTCCTTGAGCTGAGTGATCGCGTAGAAGATAGCCGGATAGGTGTCGGCAGTGGTTTGCGCGCCTGCGGCCCTGTTCAACGTCTCTCGCCGCACCGCTTGCCAATCAATCTCATTGGTGTGCAATGCGTGCGCCTGCATCAAGTCCAGAACCTGATTGAGATAAGCTTCCGCAACGCTGGAAGTCTCCGCCGGAGCCCGCGCCTCCTGTCCCGTCGCAACCAGGCACACAAGCAGCACCGCGCAACTACAGACAATGGATAAACGCGACATATACCTAAGTTTATAGGCGGTCGGGTAGACTATGCGAAGAATTCCCCGGCAGAAGGTAGGGAAATCGGTGAAACTTCAAGACGAGAGAAGCGTAAGCGCACTGTGAAGCTCCATTCTACGCTGCTCCTATACCTGAACTGTCAGGTGACACGCAACAACCCCGGAGGCCCCTGTATGTACCTGCGCACCGTCCAGACTCTGATTGCCTCTTCGCTGCTTGCCGTGGCTGCCCATAGCCAGACAATGTCCCTTTCCCCTGCGAATCCGCCGTCGGCGCCGCAAGCGTCAACTCGTACCTGGCCCACCGTGGGCGGCGCCGCCGTCCTGCCCAACTTCCGCTTCGGCACCGGCGAGACGCTGCCGCAGCTCAAGTTGCACTACCTCACCCTCGGCACGCCCCACCGCAACGCCGCCGGCCACGTGGACAACGCTGTGCTCCTGCTCCATGGCACCGGCGGCAGTGCCCATTCACTGATGAATCCCCTCTTCTCCGATGTGCTGTTCGGCCCCGGCCAGCCGCTCGATATCACGAAATACTTCCTCATTCTGCCCGACGACATCGGCCACGGTGAAAGCTCCAAGCCTTCCGACGGACTGCATGCGCACTTTCCCGCCTACGACTACGACGACATGGTGCGCAGCCAGCGAATGATGCTCGACGATATGAAGATCGACCATCTTCGCCTCATCCTGGGAACTTCGATGGGTTGCATGCAGACGTTTGTCTGGGGCGAGACGTACCCCGGCTTTGCCGACGCCCTGGCGCCCTTCGCCTGCCTTCCGGTCCAGATCGCCGGCCGCAACCGCATGATGCGCTATATGGCGATCCAGGCCATTAAGCAGGATCCCGCGTGGATGGAGGGTGAGTACAAGACCGAGCCGGTCCAAGGGCTGCGAACAGCGGATGAGATGATCATGATCATGGGTTCGAGCCCGCTGCAGATGCAGATGCAGGCTCCCACGCGCGATCTGGCGGAAAAGTACGTGGATCAGTTCCTGGCCCGCGTCCTGGCATCCACCGACGCCAATGACCTCATCTTCTACGTCAACGCCAGCCGCAACTACGACCCCAGCCCACAACTCGAAAAAATAGCCACGCCGGTGCTGTGGATCAACTCCGCCGACGACTACATCAACCCGCCGGAACTGGGCATTGCCGAAAAGATGGTCAAGCGCATGCCCAACGCGCACTTCATTCTTCTTCCAATCTCCGATGCCACGCGCGGCCACGGAACTCACACCGTTGCCGCGGTGTGGAAGGACTACCTGATCGAATTCATGCGGGCTACAGGGCCCAAACCTTAGCTGGACCGGAACTATCGCGGATCCTGGCAATTGATGCCTGCGCGGTAGTCCCTGCTCCCTGGACCGGCGAACCCGCGCCGCAAGACCCCGTCCCGCTCCGCCTCTATACTTGGGTTGTGACGCCTTTGACCAGCGAGGACCCGCCAAGACCCAGGTACTGGGTTGGGTTCTCTGGCCTGTACGCGCGTTTTCTTGCCTGGCTGATCCGACGCGTGCCCACCGAGCGGCAGCGCCTGCTGGCGTTCACCATCCTGGCCGGCGGGCTCTGCGGCCTGGCCGCTGTGGCCTTTCACTTGAGCATCATGTGGTTCGAGACGCTGTTTATCGACCGCGCCAACGCCGCCCACGGCCACAGTTGGATTTGGTGGACCATCCTCTCCCCTGCCATGGGCGGCCTGGTTGCGGGTGTTGGCCTCACCTACTTTGCCCCCGCCGCGGCGGGTAGCGGAATTCCCCAGGTCAAGGTGGCCTACACCCTGCGTTACGGCCTGGTCACTGTTCGTGAGACGATCGGCAAGTTCATCCTGTGCGCCATCCAGATCGGCTCCGGCGCCTCGCTGGGCCTTGAAGGACCCACCGTGCAGGTCTGCGCAGGCGTCAGCAGCATGCTGGCCCGCATGGCCCGGCTCAGCCCCAAAAACTCTCGCCGCATGGCCTCGGTGGGCATGGCGGCCGGAATCGCCGCGGCCTTTAACGCGCCCATTGCCGCCGTCACATTCACCCTCGAGGAGCTGACCGGCGACCTGGACCAGACCATGCTCTCCGGCGTCATCGTCGCCGCCGCGCTGGCCGCCGTGGTCGAGCACTCCATCCTCGGCTCCAACCCGGTCTTTCATGTGCAGGCCAACTACACACTGACCAAGGCCTCATCCCTCGTCTGGTACGCGCTGCTGGGCCTGCTGGCTGCCATTGTGTCTGTGGCCTTCACGGATTCGCTGCTCGGCCTGCGCGCCTGGTTCCTGCGGCTTTCAGCGGTGCCCCGCTGGGTCCATCCGGCCATCGGCGGCGCGGCCACGGGCGGAATGGCGGTAGCGGCGCTCGCGCTCTTTCACCTCAACGGCATCGCTGGAGATCCCTACAAAACCCTTACCCTGGCGCTCACCGGCAAAATGACAGTGATCTCCATGGCCGTCTTCTGCCTGCTCAAACTGGCCTCCACGGTCAGCTCTTATTCGAGCGGAGGCTCAGGCGGCATCTTTGCCCCCGCACTCTTCATGGGAGCCATGCTGGGCGGTGCGGTCGGCTACCTTGATGTCTCCATCTTCCACCACCCCGCTGATTCCATCGGAGCCTTTGCCGTGGTCGGCATGGGCGCGGTCTTTGCCGGCATCGTCCGCGCCCCCATGACCTCCGTGCTCATCGTCTTCGAGATGACCGGCGGCTACGGCCTCGTTCTGCCCCTGATGATCGCCAACATGAGCGCCTTCGCCCTGGCCCGCCACTGGCGCCGCACCCCGATCTACGAGGCTCTGCTGGCGCAGGACGGCATCCACCTGACCCACAGCAACGGCCCGTTTGACCCGCACGATGACGATTACATACCCGTTATGGATGTGGAAGCAGCCCACTAGCGGTTCTGCGGATTATGTGCCCTTGCCGGCTCTGGGCAAGGTCGCTCTTGGTTCCATCAGGAATAGTAAAAAGCCACTCTCCAGCAGCCGTTGCCTTCGTTCGCCAGCTCGGCTGACGATGCAAACTCCGTTGGCCTACCGCTGCGGCGGCTCCATGTTGTAAAGGAAGTACGCCCGCAACTCCAGGTACGGCCCGTGGAAATCCCTGGGCAGCGGCGGATAGTTCGATCCCGTCAGCGCGCCCCACGCCGCCCTATCCAGAGCCGAGTCGCCGGACCGGCCCTCGAGAACCACACCGTTGGGTTCCACTAGCCGGCCGTTGGGAAGTACTCTGAACCGGATTACAACCATCCCCGACTTCAGAATCGGCGGATTCACCTCGTCCGGAATCAACGGATCCCAGGTGTGCTCCGTCTCCCAATGCCAGCGCTGCAGCCAGGACCGAAAATCCACGCCCTGCGTGTCCGACAAAACCTCTACGCCGCCCGAGCCCGCCCCTGGATGACGCGCCAGCCCACCCGAGCCCAGGTTGCCCGCGCCGCCGGCGCCGGGGCTGCGCGAAGCGTTCCGCGCTGCATCCCGCAACTGGTCGGCCGGGTTTTGCGAACCCAGCGCAAAGTTCGGCCGGGCCGGCACAGCCGCCGGACGCGGCGCCTCAACCTGCGACTGCTGATTGGGCGGAATGGGCTGCGGAGCCGGTGGCTGTACAGGAGCAGGCGCGGCTGGCTCCGGCGCTGGTGTCGGCGCGGGCGGCGTTGTAGCCCGGTTCATCGCCTCCAGCGTCTTCTTGTCGATGACCGTCGGCTTCTCCGGAACCGGCTTGATCAGCACCTTCGGCTTCACCTCGCGAAGAGCGTCGGGCGGCAGGTCAAGGTAAGTCAGATCCTTGCGCTGCCTGATGGCATCGATCGGATCGATCACTTGCGGCACCTTGAAAATATACTTCGGAATCCACGTCACCGCTGAAAGCAGCGCGAGATGGACGAGAATCGCAATCCAGATCCCCTCGCGCAACCGCGCCCAGCGACGCTCATCCTCGAGCTCGCTGATCATCTCCAGCAATTCGTGCGTGTCGTAGTCCACCCACCGCGAACCCCGTACCACCCGAGCCTCGGCGGCGGACTCACCCTCACGCGACTCCTCGCCCTGAGCCGGCCTGGCCAGCTCAGCGCTGCCGGTCTCCTGGCTCTTCTCCGGCGGCCTGTCGGGCTCGTTCACGTTGGTTGGCGCTTCGCTGGTGGGCATTCGTTTCTGAGGGGCCTCCACGGGCGCACACGCGCCCTTCCGGTCCCCTTGCGAGTCCTTTCTATCTATTCTCTCATTCCACACAAATCCGTGCGCTTGAGCCTCGCCCCGTACAATGGTTCCTGATATTGAGACGGATTACCGCCCGGAAGGGGACCCTGTTTGAAGTCGTTTTTCGCTCGAGTCATGGCCAAGTGGAAGCTCGTGCTCCTGCCGATTCTGGCCAAATTCGGCATTTGGGGCGTAGGCGCGGTTGCGCTGCTGGACTCTTCCACCATTCCCGTCCCCATGGACGCAATTCTGGCCCTCTACGTCTGGAACGACAAAGGCCGCTACTGGCTCTATTGCCTGCTGGCCGCGGTCGGCTCCGCAATCGGCGGGCTGCTGCCCTACGGCCTGGGCCGCGCCGGCGGCGAGCTTTTCCTTCTCAAGCGCATCAATCGCGAGCGCTTCGAGAAGATACGCACCCGCTTCGAGCGCCAGGAGTTCCTGGCCATGATGATTCCGTCCATGCTGCCTCCGCCCACGCCGTGGAAGGCCTTCGTCTTTGCTGCCGGCGTCTTCGAGATGCGGGTCGTGCATTTCATGCTGGCAGTGTTTTGCGGCCGCATGTTCCGCTG
>DASWZM010000176.1:0-2087 GCA_036404455.1 Occallatibacter sp.
GAGCTCAGCGCCGGCGCCGATAATCACGGCGATTGCGCGGCCCAGCGGCTCGGCGGTGTCGATGTTTTCCCTGAACGAGACGAACTCGATTTGGAGCCGGTTCAACTCGTCCAGGACGTCGAGAAAGTATTTCACCGACCGGGCGATCCGGTCTGAAGCCCAGACCAGGACGACGTCGAACCGGCCGCGGCGGGCGTCGGCCATTATCTGATCGAGTCCCGGACATTTGGCCTTCGTGCCGCTGATCCGGTCGGTGTTCTCGTGGATGATGGTATAACCGCGCCGAGCAGCCATCTGGCGCAGGTCCAGGAGTTGTGTTTCCGGGTGCTGATCGAGGGTGCTGACCCTCATATAAAGAATGGCGCGCTTCATGCGCGCCTGCTTTTATGCTGCTTCGGAGTGGCGGATTCGTACTTGCCAACGTATTTCTGGATGAACTCCAGCAGTACGGTGGTCATATCGACGCCCTGGGCCGCGGTTGCGGCCTTAAAAGCGTTGTGGAGATTAACCTCGACGTTGATGTTCACTCGCTTTATACCCTTTCCTTCCTTGTTCTTGATCGGTATCACCTCCTTCCCCTGGAGATGAGCTTATACGGTTGTGAGTACCCGCCGCCAGCGCCCCGGAGGCCCGGGGCCTGGCGGAAGGGCAAGTTGACTAGTCCCAGGCATCCTTGCAGATCCGGACCGCGGCCCCCATCTGCTCAGGGCTCATGCCAAGCGCAGCAGCCATGGAGTCCAGCTGCGCCGGATCGGGGACCTGGCCGGACTCGATAGCCAGCCATTCCGAGGCCCCCATACCCGCCAGGAGGGCTATTGCCTCCAAGGGAAGGCAGCTATTCTGCCGGGCCTTCCTCATGAAAATGCCGAACAACTGGCCCAACACCTTGCCGGTGACCTCGCGGAACGCCTTTTGCTTGCAAATCGTTATACTCATATACACATTACTCCTCACAGACGCTCCCTGTCAAGCAAATTCAGGGCCGCGCCGATTAAATTCCATGGTAAGTATGGACTCAACATTATCTCGATCCAAAGCTACGGCCCTGAACACCGATATCGAAGGCCTGGGCCAGATCTGGAAATCCCTGGGTATCCCCGGCAAGAGAGCAGCCCTCGGCCTGGCGGCCATGCTGCCCTTCCTCCCCGGCATGCTGGGCTCACGGAAATCCGGCGGCGAGCTGCGCGACATCTACTCCGGCGAAGAGCCTGTACCAGTCCGGCAGGGCCGCTGGTGGGAACTGGGATCGACTCCGTATGAAGGCGGACGCATCAAGGCCTGGCGCCCCCACTGGAGCGTCCTGCACAAGTCCAGTGCGGAAGACATCTCCCTCTATGGATCGGAAAAGGAGAAGTGGGCTTACAATCCGCTCATTCATCCATTCAAATGGCTGCACGATCCCTATTACCTCGAAAAGCTGCACTATGAGGACCGGCCCTACCCCGTAGCGTCCCCGGCGTTCACCAACGTGCCCCTCGTCGGGCCCTTATTGGCGGCGACCATCGGCCGCATTGTGAAACCGCCGGTCCTCAAGGTCGTCTCCCCGGAGATGCAGCGCGCCTTGTCCGCCCAGTGGGTCATGCAGGAAGCCCGCATTGCCCCGTCCGAGGGCCAGGACCCTGGCGAGATCGGCGAAGGCGGCCGCCTCTACACCAAGGAAGGCCGCCAAGAGTACGACCAGGCCGAGACCCGGCTCGATTACGGCAACTGGCTGAGGTCAAAAGAGATAGCGGACTTCTTCTCGAGAACCGGCTTCGCTCTTCCTGACAGAGACTCGGCGGCTTACGACGGAGCTTTGGATTACCAGGACGTAGAGTTTAAGATTATCCAGCAGGAGGGCTACGACGCCCATGACTTCAATCTCTTCGATGACCGCGCCAGTGTCCTGTGGCGCAAGCCGTACGTCGACGGCGCCGTCCGCGAGCTGACCAGCGGGGACGACCGTTCCGCCGAAGAGATGAGGCGCTCCATCGAGCAGCTGATGGTGGCCGCCAAAGACAAGAATGCCGACGTCCGCGCTACCGTTCATGCCAGCCCGGGGAATCACGCCAACGTGCGGGTGCACGTCGACGTGGATCAGACTAGGT
>DASWZM010000177.1:0-24368 GCA_036404455.1 Occallatibacter sp.
TGCGGCTGGTCGGTGTACTGGTCCCTGGGGTAAAAGCGCTCGCCCGTGGGAAGAGTCTCGACGATCTTGCGCACCAGCAGATCAAGCCCATCGCGCTTGCGGGCGCTGACAGGAATGATTTGCGCAAAGTTGAACTGCCGGGTCAGCGTGTCGATCAGCGGCAGCAAATGGTTTTTGGGAACCAAATCGATCTTGGTCAGCACCAGGAAGACCGGGCAGTCGAGCTTCCTGATTAATCCAAAGAGAAACTCGTCCTCGCTGGCCCAGTTGGTGCGCTCACGCCTGGGGGTGGAGACGGGGGCATCCGAAATTCCAGGTTTCAAAAGCGAGACCTGGGGCACCCGGAGTTCTTCGACCGATTCAGAAACCCCGGTCTCAGATGCGAGACCTGGGGCACCCAAGTCCATCGAGGATTGGCTGGCGGGCACCGCGGCCGCTTCCAGTTGCACCCTCCGCGTGGCGTCCATCAGCACCAGAACCACGTCGCGGGTCTCGAGCGCCTCGTAGACCTCCTGCAACATGCGGCGGTCCAGGTGCGAACCGGGCTTATGAACGCCGGGCGTATCCACAAAGACGATTTGCGCGGCGGGATGCACGCCTTTGCGCGCCGCCACCTCCACGACCCCGGCGATGCGATTGCGGGTGGTCTGCGGCTTGGTGGAGACAATGGCCACCTTTTCGCCGGCGAGTGCGTTCAGCAGCGTGCTTTTGCCGGCGTTCGGCCGGCCCAGAATGGCGACAAATCCAGATTTCAAGGGGGATGAAACTCCTAGAGCCTGTTATTAACTATAGGGCGGACAGCGTTGCGAGCGACGAAGGCCCGTCGCTGGGGACCCCGGATTTTCGCCGCAACCCAAAGGGACGGGGCCAATTTTCCTCACTTCGTCGTCGCTCGTCGCTAAGATACACCCGGTATCTGTCCCTCCTCGCTCCTTGAATTGAGGGAAATTGGCTCCCGTCGCTGCCGCCCTATAGTTAATAACAGGCTCTAAGGCTCTATTATCGCGGATTCACGGGTGGAAGATTGGTATGATCTGCGCATGATCCGCGAAGGCACGACGGAACGCCTCATCCTCCGCCCGCTGCAACTGGCCGACGCGGAGCAGATTCAGGATCTCTTCCCGCATTGGGAGATCGTTCAACATCTGCTAAATCGCGTGCCCTGGCCTTACCCGCCCGACGGCGCACTCCAGTATTGCCGGGACATTGCACTGCCCCAGGCTGAGCGCGGAGAAGCCTGGCATTGGAGCATCCGCCTGCGCAGTGAGCCGTCTCAAATCATTGGGTTCATCAGCCTGACCAAGGGCGATGAGGACAATCGCGGCTTCTGGCTTGGCGTTCCCTGGCAGGGCCATGGATTGATGAGCGAAGCCTGCGCGTGGGCCAACGATTTCTGGTTCGAGACGCTCGGATTCCCGGTGCTGCGGGTGGCCAAGGCGAAGGCCAACACCGCGTCGCGCCGCATCTCGGAAAAGCAGGGAATGCGGCTTGTGGCGGTTGCAGAAAGAGACTACGTTTCCGGCCGCTTGCCTTCGGAGGTCTGGGAGATCACGGCCGAGGAGTGGCGGCACTGGAAGACGCGCGGAGATTGTCCTATTTGATGGGGGCCCGATTGAGGTTCGTGGATTCCCAGGTCTCAATATCGAGACCTGGGGAACCCGGCGTCGTGGCGCAAGCTCAGGAGGACGCGGGCTCGACGATGGCCGGAGGAAACACGCGCAGCCGCTCCACGCGCCGGTCGGTGGAGGCGACGATCTCCATGCGCAAGCCGATCGGCTCCAGCAAAACTACCTCGCCGGCCAGCGGGATGCGGCCCTCGATCTCGCTCACCAGGCCGCCCAGCGTCGTGGCTTCGTACGCATCTCCAAGATCGGCGGGCTCGCCGAACAGGTCCGGCAACTGATCCACGGGAAAGCTGCCCGGAACCACCCAGACGCCGCCGGCCTCGCGCTCCGGCTCTTCGACGGGCGCGTTTTCTTCGTGCTCGTCGCTGATGTTGCCCACAATCTGTTCCAGCAGATCCTCGATGGTAACGAGGCCGGAGACGCCGCCGTATTCGTCGATCACGATGCGCATGTGCTGCTTTTCCCGCTGCATTTCCCGCAGCAGTTCATAGCCGCGCTTGGTTTCAGGCACAAAGACCGCGGGCCGCTGGATGCTGGCCACCGTGCGGGTGCGGGCTTCTTCATCCGTAATCTGCAACAGGTCGTGGGCAAAGGCGATGCCGGTCACGTTGTCCAGCGACCCGGCATAAACCGGCACGCGAGAGAAGTTGTGTTCGCGCAGCAATTCGAGAAATTGTTCCAGAGTGATCGACGCGGGGACGGCAAAAACCTCCGGACGCGGGGTCATTACCTCGCGGACCAGCTTGTCGCCAAACTCGACGGCGGAGCGGACCAGGTCCCGGTCGCTCTCCTCGAGGATTCCCTCTTCTTCCCCGGCTTCGAGCAGCGCCTCCACATCCACAGCCGTCTCCTCCTCGTCAGTGGCCGGCACTTCCGCCAGCGCCGCCACGGAGAAGAAGAAGCGCACGAAGACGGTAATAGGCGTCATGAGCCACAGCAGCAGGCGGATGGGCCAGACCAGCTTACCTGCCCAACGGCCACGGGTGCGGTTGAAGAGCAGGGAAGGCAGAAGCTGGTTGCAGAAGACCACCACCAGGACCACGGCGAGAACGGCCTGCGCGATCTCCGCATAGGTTGGCCGTGCCAGGTACGGAGTGCGATCGAACAGCACCACGCCGAATTCCAGCGCAATAATGCCCAGCGTCAGTTGCTGCAGCACCGCCGCGGAGATGGCCGCGTGCTCGCGGCTCAGGCCGAGCTGCGGCTCGATCAGCTCCTCCCATGCGTCCAGGTTTTCCTCGATCTCCCGCGTGAGAATCTTGCCGAACTCGGAGTAGACGCGGCTGATATAGGAGGCCAGCGTCTCCACCGCGGCCAGCAAAACCACCATCAGAATGGCCAGCGTGCTCATGGCCGCCTGGCCTTAGGCGCAGGTTTAGGCGTCGCGGGCTTCTTGCTAGGTCTCCGGGCCTTAGAGGGTCTGGATGAATTTCCCTCCGGGGCTAAAGCCCGTGCTGTTTCTGTTGGCTTTATGCGGGGGTTGAAACCCCCGCCTCCCTCCGTGGCGGCGCGCTCGATCAGCCCCTGCGGCAGGCCCAGCCTAGCCCTCAGGAGAAACTCACGGCGAGCCATTTGGCCGTTGTCAGCCTCGTGGTCCAATCCGGCCAGGTGCAGCAGGCCGTGCAGAATCAGCACCTTGATCTCCGTTGAAAGCGAATGCCCCAAATCGGCTGCCTGGCCCAAAGCCGTGGTGACACTGATCGCCAGGTCGCCGGCAATCCCCTCCGCACCCGGACCTTCCGCAGGGAACGAAAGCACGTCCGTCGCTTTGTTCTTGCCCCGGAAGCGGCGATTGAGCCCGCGAATGGCCGCATCGGTCGTCAACAGGACGGTGACCTGCCCCTTCAGCGGCACAGCAGCCTGCGCAGACGCTAGAAAGCGGGCCAGCGCACGCGCAGAAGGCAGGCGAACATCGCGCGGGATTGCCTTGGAATCAAGCGTCGAGCGGGACGCGCCAACCCGCTTCGCCAAAGTTGTCTTCGGTGCGGGGTCGGGGTCCAAATCTGGGTCGAGGAGGATCATCTTGCCCAGGGCCGTCCGCCGCGGCGGATGCGCGGCCCTGATTCATCTTCAATTCTACGCGAAGTCTAGTCTTATTGCGGTTTGGCCGGGTGCAGCGGCTGCGCCTGGGTCCGGTCTTCGCGCACCGTCGCCCCCACGCCGATCACTTCGCCGAGCGCCAGCGCCAGTTCCTGCTGCTGCGGCTTGGCCGACTCGTAAGCGCGGACAATCCTCTGGACCAACGCGTGGCGCACCACGTCGCACTCCTCAAAGTGGCAGAAGTGAATGCCCTCCACCCCATCGAGAATGTTGATCGCGTCCAGGAGGCCCGACTTGCGCGGGTTGGGCAGGTCGATCTGGGTAATGTCGCCGGTGATGACCGCCTTCGAGCTGTTGCCCATGCGGGTCAGGAACATTTTCATCTGCTCGATGGTGGTGTTCTGCGCCTCATCCATGATGATGAAGGCGTCGTTCAGCGTACGCCCGCGCATGAAGGCCAGCGGCGCAACCTCGATGACGTTCTTCTCCAGCATCTTGTCGACCTTCTCCGGCTCGAGCAGATCGTAAAGCGCGTCGTAGAGGGGGCGCAGGTAGGGGTCCACCTTCTCCTGCAACGTGCCGGGCAGGAAGCCCAGCCGCTCGCCGGCCTCGACCGCGGGCCGCACCAGCACGATGCGGCTCACCTTCTTGGCGTTCATGGCGGCCACAGCCATGGCGACAGCGAGGTAGGTCTTGCCGGTGCCCGCCGGTCCCACGCCGAAGACCATATCGTTCTGCTCGATGGCCTCGACGTACTTCCGCTGATTGATGGAGCGCGGCTGCACGGTTCGCTTCACTCCCGCCGAGCGCTGCTTGCCCGCGTCGGCCAGTGAGCGCAGCGTGGTGGCCGGGTCAGCCACCACCAGGCGCAGCAGCCCGTTCAGCTCCCCGTTGTGCGGGTTGACGCCCTGCCTTCGCAGCGCCTCGAAATCCTGGAAGATGCGCCGCACGCACGCCACGCCATCCTCCGTTCCCTCCACATGCACGGCATCGGAGCGCAGATCGATCCGTACGCCGAGCGAGTCTTTCATCAGCCTGAGGTTTTCATCGCGAGTCCCAAACAGGGGCTCAAGGTTGGGAGTGATCTCCAGAGCGATCTTCAAAGGTTTCGACGGCCTCCAGTGCGGCGTTGTGAAGTTGAGGTGAACCGGTTGCGGCCCAATGCGGCTGCTCCCGGCGCGGCTATGAATAGGATATCGGCTGACGGCTTGGAGTTCGCAAGCGCCAACGGGCGGAGCGGAGCGAATTGCGCGGCGCCGCCGAAGCGCGCAAAGCGCCGGAAGGGCTGCGAAAGTCCGGCCGATGAAAGTCTGGCTGATTTTGTGAGGAGCCTGCAGGCGCGAGGCATAGCCGAGCCGAAGCTCTGGGCTGTCTGGCGAAACCGCGGGTTGGTGTAGGCGACCAAATCGGGTATCTGCGCTTGAGACTAGCGCCAACCGCTGACGGCGTCAATCCATCCCGCAAGAAAATTAGATGACAACTGTGCCTTGGCGGTTACCTGGGTGCGGCGCGCCCATTCCTGAACACGTCGCGCCGGCCTCCAGCAACCAAGGCCACCCTCCACCTTTATGAGACCGCAGCCAACGCCGGCTCGATGGCCGCGCCCTTTGTCTTCCAGCCTTGTCCCATGATCTTGTACGCAAAACCATCCGCGTTTAACCCATGATGGACCAGCTTCAGGAGTATGCAACGCCCCGCTATAGATTCATCCTATTGAGCAGCGCCGGGTAGCGCGAGTCTGAGCAGGCCGAATCGCAGGCATGGAAGGTCTTCCAATTCGGAATATAGAAAGTCGCGACAGGGTCATGCTTTTCGACGGCCATCCCTGCCCATTCAAACGCGGCGTCCTTCTCGCCGAGTTGGGCGTGCAGCGTTGCAATGAGGCTTGGGAGCAGATGCTTCGCCGGGGCGAGTTGGCGTAACTCCTCGAGGACGCGATGCGCCTCATCGACGTGGCCGGCCAGAGCGTGGACGCTGCTCAAAGCGAACAGGGTCCAGGGCCCTCGGCCGGACGCATGAATCAATTGCTCCGCGGTTGCGATGGCCTGCTTGAATTGACGATTGGCCGCGAGCGTCCCGGCCAATCCTACGGCTGCAAACAAGTCGTTGGGGTTGACATCGACGGACCTGCGTGACCATTCCAGCGCTTCCTCATGTCTTCCCAGACATGAGAGTATTCTGCTCTTTGCGCGGAGATGAGCCGAGGAAAGAGGGTCCTGAGCCAAGACACGGTCTGTCAATGCCAGAGCCTCTTCCAGCCGGCCTTGCGGTACGAGGTACCAGACAGTGTAAGGATGGACCGTGTGAGCCGACCCGGAACTCAGTTCCATCGCGCGCAGAAGGTAATTCCTCGCTTCGTCCCACCTATATCGGAAGACCGAGACGTGGGCCAGCAAGCCGTATGCGTCCACCAGCGTTCCGTCCAATTCCAAAGCCTTGCGGGCTGCAGCTTCAATCCTGGGGATTACCGCAGCAGGTTCGGCCAATCCCAAAAGAGCCAACGACATGTAGTATTCGGAGATCCCGACGTGCACCTGCGCGTAACCGGGATCCAGAGCGACGGCTTTTTCATAGCATTCGAACGCTATCGCGATGTCGGCCGGAGAGAGTAAAAGCCAGTGATGGCGGCCTTCAAGGAATGCCTCGTACGCAGCGATGTTGGTGGTTTGGCGCTTGCCGCCAATGAAATGAACCTTGAAATGGCCGGCGATAGCGGCGGAGATTTCGTCCTGGATGGCAAACACGTCCGCCAACTCGCGGTCGTAGCGGTCCGACCAGAGATGCGTGCTGTCGGCAGCGTCGATGAGCTGCGCCGTCACGTGAATGCGGCTCCCGGCGCGCCGCACGCTGCCTTGAAGCACCGTACCCACGCCCAGCGCCCCGGCAATCCCACGGAAGTCCTGCTCCTTGCCGCGAAAAGCAAACGCCGATGCACGCGCAATCACCTTGAGTCCGGAAACCTGCGTCAGCAGGTTGATGATCTCTTCGGCAAGGCCGTCGGAGAAGTACTCCTGGCCCTTTTCGGCGCTCAGGTTGGCGAAGGGGAGTACGGCGATGGATGGTGCGGCTGCAGCAAGGTTTGCGCCACTGTGAGCCGCAGGCCTGGCTGGCGCGGGTTGCTCCACGTCCGCGATCTCCAGTCCCGCCTTGCGGAGGCCGTCGATCAGGCGCTCGACCAGTTCCGTTTGAAAGAACTTCCCAAGCTCCTCGCGCACCGTGCCAGCAAAATCAGGCCTGAGGGAAAGAAGTTCCTGCAAAGCCTTCTGCGCTGCCTCGCGCTGGCCGAGTTGCCCAAAAACTGCCGCTCGTGCCGTGGACAGAATGAAGTAGCGCGGCAGGCTCATTCGCAAGGCAGCATCGAGCGCATCGCGGTACTCCCCCTTGTTATAGGCGTTATAGAACGCCAGGAACTCATGCCATCCCGCATGACGGGGATTGAGGCTCGACGCAGCGTTCGCAATGGCGCAGCCGCGTTCCCAGTCGCCCGAATAGGCGATGTAGTGGCCCATAAGTGCGCTGGTGGATCCGTCCATCGGGTTGAGTTCGATGGCCCGTTCCGCGGCCGGACGGAATGCGAGAAAATCCTTCTGGAAGAAGAGGGTTGAGGCGAGGGCGAAGTAGCTGAGGTGGTTGGACGGCGCCAGCTCCACGGCGCGGTTGGCAGCGGCCAGGGCGCGACCCAGAGGGTCGGGCCGGAGATTGAATCCGTCTCGATACTCCTGCGTATAAGTAAACGAGAGCATGGCCCAGCCGCCGCCATGGTCCGGAGCTTTGCGAACAGCGGTTTCCAGAGTCTGCCTCACCTTCGCATGCTCTTCCGGTGTGATGCGCTTGATGAAATTGAAGCTGCGCAGCAGCGTCTCAAGCGGGCTCAACTGGTCGTCGCTCTTGTTGCGTATGGCTTCGGCCATGCTTTCGGGGAGAATCCCATCCATGTCGGCGACCGTGGAGACGATGCGTGGAACCAGGTCGTCCTGGAGATCAAATATCGATTCGGGAGCGAAGGCGCGGTCGTAGGTCTCCGCCCACAGATGCGCGCCGGTAATGGCGTCGACCAGCTGCACCGCGACGCGTAGCCGGTTTCCCGCCTGGCGAAGGTTGCCTTCCATGACGTAATGGGCGCCAAGGTCCCTGCCGACGGTGCGCAGATCCGCCGCCTGGTTTGCGTAGCGCAGCGTTGAGCCGCGTGCAATCACGCGCAGGTAAGAGAAGCGCGACAAGCCGGTGACAATGTCCTCGGTCAATCCCTCCCCCAGGGCGGTGAGATCGGCGTTGCCGCCGCTGTACTTGAACGGCAGCACGGCAACCCAGAAGCCTTCCTCGGCGCGGGCAGCGCCAGAGCCGGCGGCGGTCGCGGCACGCCCGGCCGAAGCCGCCAGTGGCGTTTTCTTTGCCGCCTCGCGAGCAAGATCGCGGAACTCATTCGCCACATCCCGCGCGGTCTGCATGCGGTCCCGCGGATTCTTTTCCAGGCAGCGGCGGATGATGCGGGCCAGATCGGCGGGCAGGCCGGGGCGGATTTCCGCGACGGACGGCGGAGTATCCCTCAGAATCGCGGAAATCAGCTCGGCGGAGGAATTCCCCTCGAACGGCTGCTTGCCGGTCGTCATCTCGTGGAGTACGACGCCGAGCGAGAAAATGTCGGTGCGATGGTCGAGCGGCCGGCCCGAGATCTGCTCCGGCGACATGTAGGACGGAGTCCCCATGACCATGCCGGCCTGGGTTTGGCTGGCCGCGGCGATGGTGGCGTCATCGGGGCCGGCCACGCGCACATCCTTGGCCAGCCCGAAATCGAGCACCTTGACGCGGCCATCGTGGGTAACCATGACGTTGGCGGGCTTCAGGTCGCGATGCACGATTCCCTTCTCGTGGGCGGCGGCGAGCGCGTCCGCCAGGGCGCCGGCAATCTCGACGATTCGCTCGACAGGGAGGCCGCTGGCGGGGATCAGGCGATCGAGCGACTGCCCCTCGACCAGCTCCATGGTAAGAAAGTGGATGCCGCCGGCTTCTTCCACCGAGTAGATGGTGACGATCTGCGGGTGATTCAGCGCGGCTACGACACGTGCTTCCCGCTGAAAGCGAGCCAGACGCTCCGGATCATGCGCCATCCCGGCGGACAGCACCTTGACGGCTACATCGCGGCCCAGGCGCGAGTCCCGGGCGCGATAGACCTCGCCCATCCCGCCGGCGCCAATGGCCGCGAGGATTTCATACGAGCCGAGTTTGTCGCCTGAGGAAAGGGGCATGGAAGTGGCCTAGCAAGTCTAACCGACCAATGGAAGGAATGCGCTGGGATGATCCGCGGGCCGGGAATTGCGCCTCAGTTGATGAGAACAGGGCTTGGGGCTCATCGAGCCGGACGGCGGCCGGGTCCCTACTGGTTAACGCTTGACAGAGGGTAGGAAGTCTTCCCCCTGTTTTCACGTGAAACTGTGAAACTGTGAGGCCGCGAGACTCTGCCCCAGAGCCACGGTCGATCTGCCGGCAAACCGGAGACTGAATCACCGTCTCCGGATCAGGGCGATTGACCGGCAATCCAATTTCCCGTAGACTAGGAAATTGAGAAGGATGCGGATCGTGTTGCATTCTGACCCCGTATTATCCCCCCTGAAAACCAGGGCTTACGATTTTGCCCCTGACAAACGGGGCCCAGAGATAAAGGAAGAACAATGGCAAACCATGTATCGGCGCTGAAGCGCGCCCGCGAGACCGTAACCCGCACCGAAGTCAACCGCGCCAACCGCAGCCGCGTACGCAGCAGCCTGCGGACTCTGCGCGAGGCTCTCGCCAAGGGCGATGTGAAGGCCGCCCAGGAGCAGTATCGTGAGACCGTCTCCACCCTCGACAAGAGCGTGCAGAAAGGCATTCTCCACGACAACACCGTCTCCCGCTACAAAAGCCGCCTGAACGCGCGGCTGAAGGCACTGGTTCTCGCCAAGGCATAGTGCGGCAAAACCGAACAGAAATCAGCGCAGCCGGGAGCGATCCCGGCTGTTTTTGTTTTTGCGCTCCTGAAAACCTCAGTGACGCCGCGTCAATCCAGCCGCTCGAAGATCCCCGCCGCGCCCATCCCGGCGCCAACGCACATCGTCACCATGCCGTAGCGCGCCTTCCGGCGTTTCATCTCCTGGAGTAGTGTCGCGGTGAGTTTAGCCCCCGTGCAGCCCAGGGGGTGTCCAAGCGCGATGGCCCCTCCGTTCACGTTGATCCGCTCCGGATCGAGACCCAGCACGCGAATGACCGCCAGCGCCTGCGCGGCAAAGGCTTCGTTGAATTCGATCAGGCCAATCTCGTCCAGGGCGAGCCCGGCGCGGCTGAGGACCTTGGGAATGGCGCTGATGGGGCCGATGCCCATCTCCTCCGGCAGGCAGCCGGTAACGGCGTAGGCCACCAGGCGGCCCAACGGGCGAATCCCCAGTTCCCGCGCCCGCCCGGCTTCCATCAGAACAGCCGCGGCCGCTCCGTCCGACATCTGCGAGGAGTTGCCCGCGGTCACCGTTCCCTGCGCGTGAAAGGCAGGTTTGAGTTTGGCCAGCGCCTCCGCGGAGGTGTCCGCACGCGGACCTTCATCAACGGCAAAAACCTGTTCCGTGACCGAAGGCTTGCCCGCTTTCGTACCGGGGACAGCAGACCTGACCGTCACCGGGATCAGCTCGCCGGCGAACCGTCCCGCGGCCTGCGCGGCCAGGGCCTTTTGGTGGCTGGCCAGCGCAAAGGCGTCCTGATCCTCACGGGAGACGCCGTAGTGGCGCGCAACCCGCTCGGCGGTCAGGCCCATGGTCAGCAGCGCAGCCGGGTAGTGCTCGGCCATCCAGGGATTGGGGCTGGGCTTGAGGCCGCCAAAGGGAAGCAGGCTCATCGATTCGGCTCCGCCCGCCACCACCACCCGGTCACCGCCGGAGCGGATGCGCAGATCGGCCAGCGCAATAGCCTCGAGGCCCGAGGAGCACAGCCGGTTGACGGTCACGCCGGGAACCTCCACCGGCAAGCCCGCGCGCAGAACGGCCCAGCGGGCAATGTCCCATCCCTGCTCGCCCTCCGGCTGCGCACAGCCCAGGATCACGTCGTCGATTTCCGCCCTGCTCAGGTCTGGAATCTTGTCCAAAGCTCCGCCCACTGCAAGCGCGGCGAGGTCGTCGGGGCGAGTGGTGGAAAGAGCGCCTTTGGGGGCGCGTCCAACGGGGGTTCGAACGGCGCTGACGAGAACTGCTTCCGGCATGGGATTTGCTCCTTGAAATCTGGGGGCGGTTTCAGGAGTCCCACCCTAGCCGCAAAAGCAAGAACGCGGCGAGGGTGGGGCACCCAGTATTTATGCACGGTCGACACTTAGTCCGGCATGGCAAGCATGATCCAGGCGCTCTTCGCATAAAAGTGATAGATAGTGCGGTGGTCCACGACCGAATCCGCCAGGGCGTCGTGGTCCACCCGCGCCGGTCGATGCTCCATGCCGGTCTGTGCCTCGCGGACCTGCTCCGGCGATGCGGGATCGATGCCCCAATTGAAGCCGAGAACGCCGCTCGGGTCGTGAGCCTGCAACCGTTGGTTCTCCGGCGCCGAGGCCAGCACAAAAGGCTGCGCCGAACCGCCGCTGAAGAAAACCAGCAGCGAAACCGTTCCGTCGACCGAGCACAGAACAGCCCAGTCGGAGGAGCCTGTGCGCTCCAGGCTGGCATGAACCACGTTTTCGGGATGGTGCGCCTCGTAGGTTTGTGGAATCAGGCAGCCGCGCCTGTTGAGCAGGTCCTGGATGCCCTGCGGCAGCTCGGGAAACGAACTGACCGGCAGATGGCGGATGAGGTATGGGGTTGAGCGTCCGGCGACGACGATGCGGCCGGACTCGGTGAGCTGGGCGCGGGCTTGCTCGTGAGGTTGGGCCGGGAGCAGGGCGCAGGCACAGAACAGCCCGCTTAGCATCCAGACGACCTTTCTTTGACCGGCACGAACCACGGCAAACTCTCAGGAGCGATCAATGCCCAGTTGAAGCAGAACTGCATCCTCCAACTTGTCCAGGTCGTTTTCGCTCAGAATCCCGATCTTAGTGCCCAGTCTTTGCTTGCTGACCGTGGTCAATTGATCGGCCATTGCTTTCCGCTTCTCAGTATTGAGTCTCACATAGGCCTCTCCGGGATAAAGGCGATCCGTGTTGGAGGTGATTGGAACCACCTGAACCCGGTTCAAATGAGTGTTTGCGGCGTTGTTCGACAACACGATGGCTGGCCGGGTCTTTTTGATCTCTCCGCCTAGGCTGGGCTCAAAATTCACCCAATAAACCTCTCCCCGCTCAATCGATATCGCCAACCAAAGCCTCCGTCCATTCTTCTGCGTCCGCCTCGCGTGTCCGATCAGCCGCCATTAGTCGGTAGCCTTCAGCCAAGTCATTCTGCTTTGCTCGACTCCATTCATTGGCCGCATTCAGGACGGCCCCCCCAAGCTCATTGGGAACAATAAACCAGACTGGGTTTCCTCGCGCTTGGGGCGTACCTTTACTGTTGGAACTATCCCCATTCCAGCGGATGCCTACTGCGGGCGAATCGTCCCATTTCAAGTGTGCAACGGACCAACTTCCCTCCCCCGGACCCGCATCATAGATGACCTCCACGGACTTGACTCTACCTTTTGGTGATAGAACGGTTTTCGGATCTTGATACATGATGACTCTCCTTTGGAAATCATCCTCTCATACATACGTATGTATGTCAACATTAATTCCGCAACGGCTTACCTGTTTTCAGGGTGAACGCGATGCGCTCCTGCGTCTTGCGCTCGCCGCAAAGCGAAAGAAACGCCTCCAGCTCCAGGTCCAGCAGGTATTGCTCGCTCACCAGGGAGCCCGCCGTCACACGTCCGCCGGCAAGAATGTATGCTACCCAGCGGGCAACCTTCTGGTCGTGCTCCGAGGCGTAGCCGGCCTCGCCCATCAGAAACGCGCCGGTCTCCAGCGTGGCCAGCGCCGCCGTGCCGGGAGCCGGAATCTGCGTCCGGGGCTGCGGAGCGGTATAGCCGGCCCCGGCCAGTGCCGCAGCCTGCGCCTTGGCATCCAGCAGAAGCCGTTCGCGGTTCATGGTGATGCGATCCGCCGGCGCCAGCATGCCCAGCGGCCGGGCCTCGGCGGCCGAGGTAGAGACTTTGGCCAGAGCGACGGTTTCAAACGCCTGCCTGAGCGCCGTGGCCATCTCCGCCGATTGCGCAAAGCGCGAGGGCGGATCGCGGGGATCGGGCGGAGCCAGCGCGACGGCCTGGTCCACGGCCCTGAGCAGCATCTGCTTGGTCCCGCCTCCGGCTGGAATCAGGCCCACCCCGGCCTCGACCAGGCCAATGTAGGTCTCCGCGTGGGGCTGCCGGCGCGCGGCGTGGAGGCAGATCTCCGCGCCTCCGCCGAGGGTGAGGCCAAACGGCGCAGCCACCACCGGGTGCGGGCAGAACTTGATGGCCGCCGTCATTTGCTGGAAGCCGTGGATGACCGCAGCCAACTCCTCCCACTCGCCCTCCTGCGCGGCCAGCAGCAGTTGCATCAGGTTGGCGCCAACCGAGAAGTTTTCCCGGTCGCTGGCAATCACGAATCCGGCAAAGTCGCGCACCGCATCGGAGGCGGGATTCAGCACCGCAGAGATCATCGCCAGCACGTCGCCGCCGATGGCGTTCTTCAGCGAGTGCAGCTCGATGCAGCCGATGCCGTCGCCCAGATCCACCAGCGAAGCGCCCGGATTGGAGCGAACCACGCCGTGCGAGCGCCGGAAATCCGCCACCCGCGCGTGACCGGGGACGCCGGCAACCGGCTCCAGCTTGCCCTTTTCCGGCTGGAAGCACTCCCGCCCATCGCGCGCATACCAGGAAGGTTGCCCGGCCGCCAGCAGAGCCTCGACGCGCGGGCTCACCGGCAGGCCCAGCGCCTTCATGCGGGCGACGGTCGAAGCCACCCCAGCCGCATCCCACATCTCAAACGGACCCAGCTCCCAGTTGAAGCCGGCGCGCATAGCGCGGTCAATGGAAGCCGCGTCCCCGGCCACTTCGCCGATGCGATCCGCAGCAAAGTTCCACAGCGCGGCCAGAAAAGGCCACAGAAAAGCCGCTGCTTTATCCTTGACCGGATCGCTTGCCAGCAGCAGCCGCAACCGCTCCGGAACCGTGGCGGCGTTCCGGGCCGTTTCAAGTGCCGGCAGCGCGGGTTTGGCCGAGGGCCGGTATTCGAAACTGGTGAGATCGAGCACCAGGCGCAGATCCTTCCCATTTTGATTGGATCCACCGGGGCCGCGGCTTTTCCTGTAGAAACCCTGGCCGGCCTTGTCGCCGAGCCAGCCCCGCTTCACAATCTCTTCCAAAACGGAAGAAAAGCTCCCTTGCGTTGCGCCCTGCGGGAAGTTGGCGGCCACATGGGCCAGAATGTCGATGCCCACCATGTCGGCCAGGCGGAAGGTGCCGGTGCGGGGCCAGCCGATGGCCTGTCCTGTCAGCGCGTCCACCTCTTCAATGGTGAGCCCTTGCTCCAGCATCAGCGTGGCCGCGGTAAACATGACAGCGACGCCGATGCGGTTGGCGATGAATTTGGGCGTGTCGTTGGCAAAGACCACCTGCTTGCCCAGGGCGCGATCCGCGAAGGCGGCAAACGCAGCCACCACGCCGGCATCAGTCTCTGCGGTGGGAATTACCTCCAGCAGCCGCATATAGCGCGGCGGATTGAAGAAGTGCGTCCCGAAGAACCGGTCACGGCGTGCCCCCGGAGTGGACGAGAGCCCTGCTGCGATCTGGTTCACCGGCAAACCGGAGGTATTGGTAGTCAGCACGGCATGGGCCGCAAGATGGGGCACAACGCGTGCCAGCAGCGCTGTCTTAATGGCCAGATTCTCGGCGACGGCTTCAATCACCCAGTCGCACCCGGCCAGTTTCGGCAGGTCGTCCTCAAAGTTGCCGGGGGTAATCAAGGCGGCCAGCGAAGGCTCATAGAGAGCGGCCGGCCTGGCCTTGCCCAGTGCTTCCAACGCCGCCAGGGCGAGCCGGTTTCGGGCGCCCTCGCCTGCCGGAACCAAATCCAGCAGCAAGACAGGGATTCCGGCGTTGGCCAGGTGGGCAGCGATTCGGGAACCCATGGTTCCAGCGCCCAGCACCGCGGCGCGGCGAACCAGAAACGGCTGGGCGGCAAGGCTGAAAACGGGAGTTGCGGCCGGAGAAGTCGTGCTCATGCGGGTTCTCCCTGCGCGGACTAGTGTGGGCAACCATCCACCGCGCGGAAACCTTCGCAGCATACGGAAGTGTACGGCGTGGGGTCAAGGACGGCGAAGGATCACCCAGCCCGCCTGGCGCTAAAGTTTCTTACGAAGATATTCAAACACCACATACCCGATCAGCGCGGCGATCATGGCGATGACGAGATTTGTCCCGGTAAATATGTCGTGGAGGGCAAACGCCAGGCTTTTCCCCTGTCCATTGGACGCGGTAAACTCTCCCATCAATAAATTGGAATAGAACAGAAAGACAATGAATGCAATTTCGATTACCGCCCGCCAGGCAGGGATGAAGCGGCGGTGATTTCTTTGGTTTTGCTCCATGGAGTCTTAAGAGTATCAGGAATCGATCGACGCCCAGCATTCCGCCGCCGCTTGGCGGAGATTGCCAGCATTCGTCGAGCCGATCGAAGAGTGACTCAGGCCCCATCGGTGGGCCAGCCGGTTTGACCCCCTCCGGTCGTGGGAACTAGCTTGGAAGAGTGCGGGGTTGCGATTTCGCAGTTCTCGAACAAGGAGATTGGATGCAAAGCAGAATGCGAACCGCAGCCCTGGTACTGGGATTGGCGGCAATGGCCTTCGCCGGCGCGCGGGCCCCGCAGGCTCAGGATCTGAAGAGTTTTGAGCAAAAAATCACCACCAAGGTGTTGCCCAACGGGCTCACTCTCATCATCTGCGAGCGGCCGGAGGCGCCGGTCTTCAGCTATTCCACCTTCATCGACGCGGGCGACGTGAACGACCCCTCGGGCGAGAGCGGGCTGGCGCACATGTTCGAGCACCTGGCCTTCAAGGGAACCAGCGAAATCGGTACCACGGATTATGCGGACGAGAAGGTTGCGCTGGCCAAAGTGGAAGCGGCCAACGACGCCTACGAGGCCGAGTACCTGAAGGCTGCCGGAAGCGATCCACAGAAACTCGCCGAACTGAAGAAGAACTTCAAAGAGGCCGAAGCCGAGGCCCACAAGTATGTGATCCCCAACCAGTTCACCGATGTCGCCGAGCGCAACGGAGCCGAGGGCCTGAACGCCTCCACCGGGCTGGACGAGACGATGTTCTTCTGGTCGATGCCGGAGAACCGGCTCGAATTGTGGGCGTGGCTTGAAAGCAGCCGTTTGGCCGACACGGTGCCGCGCGAGTTTTACAAGGAGCGCGACGTGGTCATCGAAGAGCGGCGCATGCGCACCGACTCCAACCCCGAGGGCCGTCTCTTTGAGCAGTTCCTGGCCACTGCCTACGTGGCCCACAACTACGGTCGCAGCTCTATCGGCTGGCCCAGCGAGGTAAGCCAGATTACCGCTACCGAGGCCATGGCATTCCACAAGAGGTACTACATAGGGTCGAACATCGTGGTGGCCGTGGTGGGCGACGTAAAGGCGTCTGAAGCGATGCCGGTGCTGGAGAAGTACTTCGGCCGCGTTCCCGGCGGACCCAGGCCGGAAGAGATGACCACCGTCGAGCCCAAACAGTTTGCCGAGAAGACCGTGGTGATTCGCGACCCCAGCCAGCCCATCTATATGGAGGGTTACCACCGGCCGGATTATCGCGACCCCGACGATGCGGTTTATGACGCCATCAGCGACATTATGTCGAATGGGCGCGTCTCACGGCTCTATCGGAGCCTGGTCCGGGACCAGCAGATTGCCGCCTTAGCCGAGGGCTTCAGTCCCTATCCCGGCGACAAGTATCCTAGCCTGTTCGTTTTCGGCGCGGTCCCCCTGCCGGACCACACCACGGCGGAGATGCGCAACGCAATTCATAAAGAGATCGAAAAGCTGAAGACCGCGGAGGTCAGCGATGAAGAGCTGGCCATGTACAAGACCCGCACCCGCGCCGAACTGTTGCGCGGTCTGGCCGACAATCAGGGACTGGCCAACAGCCTGGCCGAGTACCAGACCCGCTATGGCGACTGGCGTGAGCTGTTCCTGCAACTGGACAAGGTGGACAAGGTGACCAAGGCCGACATCCGCCGCGTCGCCAACCAGGTGTTTGTGGCCGGCAATCGCACCGAAGCGTGGATTGAGACCGAGGCTCCCACGGCCACAGACCGGAAAGCCGTCCCAGCAGATAAAGATGGAGGCGCGCAATGAAGAGCCTCTCCGTGAAGACCCTTTTCAGGAAGAGTTCTCCCGCAATCCTTCTCGCAGGTGCGATTGCTGCAGCTTTATTTGCGCCCATCGCCCTCACCGCGCAGCAGAACAAGCCCTGGGAGAAGATTCCCATCCCCAAACTGCATGACTTCAATCCCCAGCAGCCAAAAAGAATTGTCCTGAAGAACGGCATCGTTCTCTTTCTACAGGAGGATCACGAACTGCCGTTCGTCTCCGGATCGGTAACCATTCCAGGCGGCTCGCGCGACGAGGATCCGGCCAAGGCGGGCCTGGTGGGTCTCTACGGTCAGGCATGGCGGACCAGCGGCACAGCCAAAATCGACGGCGACGCCTTGGACGACTTGCTCGAGGCCAAGGCTGCCCACATCGAGACCGAGGGCGACCTAGACTCCACCGCGCTTGCGTGGGATTCGCTCAAAGGCGATGCGGACCAGGTGTTTTCGCTGGCTTTGGACCTTCTGTTGCACCCCAAATTCAGCGCCGAAAAGCTCAAACTGGCCCAACAGGAGGAAGCCACGGGCATCGTCCGGCGCAACGATGATGAATCCGGGATCGCTGAACGCGAATCGGACAAGCTGGTATACGGCGCCAACAGCCCGTATACCCGCCAGCCCGAACTGGCCACCGTGGGCGCGGTCACCGTGGACGATCTGAAGGCCTGGCACGATCGCACCATCGGCGGCAAGCTGATCGTGGGCATCAGCGGCGACTTTGACCCCGTAGCCATGGAGGCCAAACTGCGCGCGGCCTTTGAAGGCCTGCCGCCGGTCAAACTTGCGCCGCCCCGCCACGACGTCTTTGCCGGACCCGCCCCGGGCCTCTCTTTCATCGACAAAGAGGATGTGAACCAGTCCGACGTGGAGATTGTGGGCCTGGGAACAGACCGCCACAATCCAGACGTGCCCGCGCTGGCCGTCATGAACGAAATCCTGGGTGGCAGCTTTGCCAGCAGGCTCTTCCAGAAAGTGCGCACCGAGCTGGGACTGGCCTATGAGGTGAACGGCGGTATCGCCTTCGCCTATGACCATCCGGCCACCTTCCGCGTGGTTTTGCTCACCAAAAGCGCCTCCACCGTGGACGCCACCAGGGCCGCACTGGCCGAGATCGCGGGACTCAACACCAGGCCCTTCACCGAAGAAGAATTGGCGCGGGCCAAAGACAACATCCTTAACTCGTTCCTCTTCCGCTACGACACCAGGGACAAAGTGCTCGCCGAGCGGGAACGGCTTGAATTCTACGGCTACCCCGCCGATTATCTTGAAAGCTACAAGACCGCCCTTGAAAAAGTGGCTCTTGCCGATCTGGGTGCGGCGGCACAGAAGTACATTCACGTCGACAAGCTGGCTGTGCTTGTCGTTGGCAACCAGCCTGAGATCAAGCCTGGGCTCGACGAGCTGAAGCTTGGCCCGGTGCACCCGATCGACATCACCATCCCCCAGCTGGCCAGGCAGTCAGGGAAGCAATCGGGCCAGCCAAGCCCGGCGGAGAACGAACAGTGATTCAGGAACGAGAAAGCAACGTAGAACCGGATTCTGGATCGGCATCGAATCTGGCCGTGGTCATCCTGGCGGCCGGCAAGGGAACCCGGCTCAATTCGCGCCGGCCCAAGGTGCTGCATGAGATCGGCGGCAAGCCCCTGCTGAGCCACGTGATTGCCGCAGCCAGCCAGGTTGTGCCGCCTGCCGACATTTACGCTGTCGTCGGTCATCAGGCCGAGAAGGTGAAGGCTGCGGCCGCCTCTTCGGGAATCCGCTTCGTTGAACAAACAGACCAGCGCGGCACCGGCCACGCCATCGAGTGTGCGCGGGAAGCCATCGCCGGCTACGAAAACGTCCTGGTGCTGTCGGGCGATGCGCCGCTCATCCGTTCGGAAACCATCTCGAAGCTCTGGCGCTTCCATCAGGACCAGCAGGCTGCCATGACCCTGGTCTCCGCCGAGCCCCCCTACCCCAGCGGCTACGGACGCGTCCTGCACAAGGCCCCCGATTCCCACCCCAGCGACGACGACCTGTCGCCGGGGACCCCGGTTTCGCCAGAGGTGGTGGCCATCGTTGAGCAGAAAATGCTCACGCCCGAGCAGTTGTCTCTACGCGAGGTCAACATGGGCCTGTATGCCTTCCGCACCGCACCGCTTCTCGCCCATTTGGGCAAACTCACCAGCGACAATCCCCACGGCGAGCTCTATTTGACTGACATGGCGCAGGTGCTTCATGCCGCAGGGGAGCGGGTTGTGGCCTTCCAGACGCCCGATCCCGATGAACTCCTGGGCGCCAATACCATCGCTGAGCTGGTGTCACTGGATGCAACTCTTCGTACCGCGACTGCCCGGCGCCTGATGGGTTCGGGCGTGACTATCTTCCGACCGGAAACCTGTGTGATCGACGCCGATGTCGAGGTGGATCCCGATACGGTGATCGAGCCCTTTGTGCAGTTGCTCGGGCACACGCGCATCGGCTCCGATTGCCTGATCCAGTCCTATACGGTGGTCGAGAATTGCACCCTGGGCAACCGCGTCGTGCTTCGCCAGAGCTGCGTTTTGGAAGGCAGCACGGTTGCCGATGGAGCTCTCATCGGCCCCTTCGCTCACCTGCGTCCGGGCTGTGAGATCGGCGAAGAAGTCCACATCGGCAACTTTGTCGAGACCAAAAAGACCAGGGTAGGCAAGGGCTCCAAGGCCAGCCACCTCACCTATCTCGGCGATACCGTGGTCGGCGAAAGAACCAACATCGGCGCCGGAGTCATTACCTGCAATTACGACGGCGTCCACAAACACCTCACACGAATCGGCGATAGCGTCTTCGTGGGCAGCGATTCCACCCTGGTGGCGCCGGTAACCTTGGAAGATGGGGCCTACATCGGCGCAGGTTCCTGCATTACAAAGGACGTGCCGGCCGGATCTCTGGCCGTGGGCCGGGCTCGTCAGATCACCAAGGAGGGTTGGGCCACCGCCCGGCGCGCCCGCCATAAGGCGAAAGAATAAGCCAGAACCATTCCAGATAATGGTCCCGGGCCGCAGAACGGCCAGTACCCGCCAAAACTTCGGCCAGTCAAAACTTGGCAAAAAGCGGCTGGTTCCGCCATGAACGCCAGCCCTCATGGAGAACGCATCCCATTCGTTATCTTCAATTGAATCTAATTCTTGGAGGAAATCCACCGGTCTTTCCAGCACCCCCGCCTCGCTCGGTACCGAAGAAATATCAAGCAGAGTTTCGACGATGCGCAGCCAAAATGCAGGTTTCCGAGCCTGAAACTGGGCGGCGGCTCGGAAACTGTATCGCTTGATAGCGTATTGGAGTAACCTTCCCATATAATGACTTGGGAGCCGCCGTTGAATTGAAAGGCCTGGCAATGATGCACAGGACCGGCCACTTTCCGTTGTGAACTTTGGGCTGAGAATTGATCGCTTTTCCCTTGGTTAATCTGCGTTAGACGCGTTCCAGATCTTCAGGAATGAGGATGGGGATGAAAGCTGCCGGTGCGCTTGCGAGGAGACCTGCCGAGCAATTAGGTAACCTCTCTCATCGATACTTGAACCGTTTTTATGCGTATCCTTTACGGATTCAGGCAAGACACACATCGGGGATGCGGGATTGTCCGCGGCATTTTGCGATCCGTTCGGATGCTGACAAGCGGAAAGCAGGCAAATGATCGCTTCAGGAGAGTTCGTCATTCCGGCCATTCCAGCGGCCGGTGAAGAGCATGGGAGGTTCCGAGCTTGGCATTGAAGCTGGCACGACTGCAAGTGCTCAACCCCGCGGCCGATTCTCCCGCGGCGGCGGAAGTGCGCGCGGCAGCAAGGCTGCGCAGGGCAGAACGGATTCTGGTCGTGGATGACGAGGCGCACGTCCGGTCGATGATAGGCTCCACGCTGGAACGTCAGGGACATGATGTGCAATTGGCCGCCAGCGCCCGCGAAGCGTTGGAGATCCTGGAACGGAACGCCTTTGACCTGGTTCTGACCGACATCGTGATACAGGATGGCAACGGCATTACCCTGCTGGACCGCATACACGCGCAGCAACCGCAACTTCCCGTCGTCATGGTCACCGCGATTCACGACATCGGCGTGGCCGTCGACTCCATGCGCCGCGGCGCCTACGACTATCTGCTCAAGCCTTTCGAGCGTGAGCATCTTGTGAACACCGTGCAGCGCGCCCTTGACCACCGGCAAGTCCTGCAGGAGAGCCACAACTACCAGCAGAATCTGGAGCAGGTTGTGCGCGCCCGCACGGAGATGCTCCGCCAGACGATGGAAAATCTGGAACACTCCTACGACGTCACGTTGGAGGCGCTGGGCGACGCGCTGGACCTGAAGGACTCCGAGACCGAAGGACACTCCAAACGCGTGACCGCGTACACCATCGCCCTGGCCCGTGCCATGGGCATCACCCCGGCGCAGATCAAGGTGATCGCACGCGGCGCCTTTCTTCACGACATCGGCAAGATGGCGATTCCCGACGATATCCTGCGCAAAAGCGGGAAGCTGACGACGGAAGAGCAGGACGTCATGCGCGAGCATTGCTCGCGCGGCTACCACATGCTGCGCAAAATCCCCTTTCTCTCCGAATCGGCGGAGATCGTCTTCTCCCATCAGGAGCACTTCGACGGAGGCGGCTATCCGAGGGGAGTGTGCGGGTCCGAGATTCCCATCGGTGCACGGATCTTCGCCGTCGCCGACACGCTAGACGCCATCACCAGCGACCGGCCCTACCGCAAGGCCAGCAGCTTCGACAGCGCCCGCGAAGAGATTCTGCGCTGCTCCGGATCGCAGTTCGATCCGGGCGTCGTTGAGATCTTTCTCAAAGTCCCCAACGAGCTTTGGTACGAACTGCGCTCGGAGATCACGGGCCAAAACAAGCGATTCTCTACCTTCGACATTGCGCCCGCCCATCCGGCAAGCTGAAGCTTTTTCACCTCTGCTGAGTACAAAAATCCGGATCCCGCATCCAAGAGATTGTCCTTGGAATCTCCCTTTGGAGTTGAAGCCATGTCCCCACTCTCCGCTCAGGAAGTCGCTTCCCAACTAAACACCCTGCAGGCCTGGAAGGTCGAGGCCGGTGAACTGGTGCGAACCTTTAAATTCGAGGACTTCCGCGCCGCCATGCGCTTCGTCAACCAGGTGGCTGAACTGGCGGAAGAGGCAGGCCACCATCCGGATATCGACATTCGCTACAACCGGGTACGCCTCGCCCTGGTGACACACGACGCCGGCGGCCTGACAAGCAAGGATTTCGACCTCGCAGCGCGGACGGACAAGCTCGCCTGATGGTCTGGCCTGGCCTCCCGGCCTCTCACGATCAGGCTTCGTCCCCAGGATCGTCCCCAGGAATCCCAAAATGTGGATTCGGAGTACTTTCGTCAGCCTGACGGAGCTTTGTGAGGGTCTTTCGGTACCACCAGGCAGCTGCCAGGCCCCCGGCGAGCGCCGAAGCTGCTGCCACTGCCCCCAGCTTAAGCCAGCCGGATGGTTGAGCGGCTTCCGTTTCTGAACTGGATGAAGTTGTAGATTCCAAATAGCTTGCCATGGCTTGAAAGGCCTCTGCCTTTGACCTCTGCTGCAATTTGCACCAAAAATAGGGCTGCGGTTTAGATGCCGGACAGAGTCAAACGATTGCCTGCCGCGAAGGGAAAAATAATTTCGATTTTTGTATTTGCTTTCAGCCAAATCTATGCTATGGTGTATATATTCCAGTGAAGGACGCGGTAGAGCTTGCCGCTCCGGAGTTGGAAGTAAGTTGCGTCACTGGCCTCCCGGCACGAACAGCTAGACCGTTCGTGCCGTCTTTTTTTTTGCGCCAACCAATCCGTCTCGTATCTCGGAACCCTCTGCCTTGGCACGCATTGGTTTCTTCTAATCCAGCTTCCGGTTAGAATGCAGAATAGAGAGTGTCGCCATGAGAAACCTTATCCAGCGCCGTTGGCTCCTCGGTTTGGGCGTCTTCGCCCTCACTGCGGCCAGCTATGCCCAGTGGTCCAACCCGGCCGACGATGTTCCCGCCTATCACCCCTCCGCACCCCTCAAGGTAAGCGCCCTGCCGCCGATCCTTGCCGGCGCCCAGCTGACCGGCGAAAACTTCCGCTATCCCTGGCAGGTGCATGTCTACCAGCAGGCGGCCAAAATCGGGAACGTGCTCTACCAGCTTCCCTGCAACTGCCGCTGCGACCGCGCCCTGGGCCACACCAGTCTGCGCAGTTGCTATGAGAATGCGCACGGCACCGAATGCTCCACCTGCGCCAAGGAAGCGCTCTTCGCCTTCCAGCAGACCAAGGCCGGCAAGACCCCGGCCGAGATCCGTGCCGCCATCGCCCGCCACGAGTACGAGTCAATCGATCTGGAGAAGCAGTAGACTGCCTTCCGCCTGGACCGGAAATGGCGTAGAATCAATCAATGCAGCACGAGCCAGTTGGCCCGGCTCGCACCCACCGGGGTCCCGGGCGATGTCCCAACCCTGGAAGATACTCCGGCACCCACTTCGTCGCTGGGGTGGAACACACGTGGGGGCGTCACGGTTTCGACGGGATCGATTGCGGCTTAGGAGGCATGCCGGGGTGTGGGCACCCGTAATCGCCTGCAAAACAAAAGTTGCCAACGACAATCTGGCACTTGCAGCTTAATTAACTAAGCTGCCGTCTTCCGTGGTTTTGCCTGTGGGCCGCGAGCGGACGTCATTCAGCAGGCTGGCGTGAACGGCTCGGTCCGTGTCGTTTTACGCGAGATCATCGGACTAGCTTCTGGCGCATCTTGTCCGTTCTGAGCGCCCGACGTGAAATCTTCGGAACCGGACTGAGCATGGACTCTCCTGGCTGACAGCGATTTCGGACGCGGGTTCGACTCCCGCCGCCTCCACCAAAACTCGATGATTCTATTGTATTTAGATGGCGCTGAAAGTCCCTCTGTACTCGCGACTAACTGGAGTGGCTGTTAAGTTAGAGTAAACAGTTATACGGGGGCGAGCGCCGGAGAGGTCTGCAACGAGGCGGATTCTGCGCCGGCCGCCAGGCGGGCGAGGGTTAGTACGGTGATGTCGTCGTCCTGGCCGAAGGCCTGCGCTGCACGGGCGATTGTTTCGGCAGGCTGGATGCTGAGGATAGCGGTGCGTTCAAAGCCGTAGAGAGCGCCGGTCTTGTCGCGCGCCTCGACCACGCCGTCGGTGAGCAGGGTGAGTTGCTGGCCGGGAGCCAAATGGAAGGTGGATTCAGCGTAGGTTGACTCAGCGGCGAGGCCAAGGGGCAGGCCATTCTCGAGCGGGAGTTCCTTGCCTGCAAGGTAAGGCGCGATGTGGCCGGCGTTGGCGACGGTCAACGTGCCATCTGGGTCGGCGCGCAGCATAAGGCAAGTGATGAAGCTGCCACTGCTGCGTGTCATCATGCGCTGG
>DASWZM010000178.1:0-8468 GCA_036404455.1 Occallatibacter sp.
TTCGCAAGCTCCTCCTCCAGGCTCCATGGCCGGTCCGGCTGCGCCTGCTCCGCCGGGCTCCCCGGCCGCGCCGCAGGCACCTGCTCGCCGGTCGAGGGCGGTTGAATGCGGGGATATGCCTCTTCCGGCTGTGCAGCTTCCGGCTGTGCCTCGGGCGCGGTCAAGGCAGGGTACTGGCCTTCGTTGGGATAGGGGCTTTCGGCCGTGGTTGTGGCCGCGGGAGCGTGATCCGCGGTAGTTGCAGCCGGTTCGGCCGGCGCCGCCAGCGCCAACGCCCGCAGCCGTTCCTCTTCCTTCTTGCGGCGGTCGGACTCTTCGGCGTTGCGCAACTCCTCTTCCATCTGGAACTTGAAGTCGTTTGAGGCTTTCCGGAACTCGTACATCAGCTTGCCGATCTGGCGGCCGATCTGCGGCAGCCGGCGCGGCCCGAAGACCACCAGCGCCAGCACCATCAGGATCAGCGAGTCTGCCATGCCCAGGTTGGCAAGCTGAATTGTTGGCGGAGTGCCCATTAAGAGCCATGATACCTGCCCGCACAAGGCGCTCACAAACTCTCCTCTCTTGCGGCTCCGGACGCGGCGGCAATCGACTCCAGCCACAAATCTTCTGGGCCCGCTGTCACGGTTGCGTTACACTGAATTTCAACGAGGCGGTTTTGCCGGGGCGGATCTTCTCAGAATCATTCGGTTTCAGACCGCGTCCAAATGAAAGGGCTGCAACAACCCCGTGGATGGGGAAGCTCGAGGGGTTCGGCGGATTTGCCGATAGCCTCTGGAATGTCAGTGCATCCACTGCAGCCGCGTTAGCTTTCAACATCCCCGTCCGGCGCCTCGCCAAAGGAGGCGAGCTGGACTGAAGGCGGAATAAAAGTGAATCTGCTTCTTGACGAATTGACGGCGGCCGCGCCGGAGGCTGGCAGCGCTTGCAGCCTCGAAAACTACCTTGCGCTCCCCGACCACTCGATGGATGCGCGCATCGCCGCGGCACGGGCCAAACTTGGGTCCACCACTATCCTGCTCGGCCACCACTATCAGCGCGACGAAGTGATCCGCTTCGCCGACTTTACCGGCGACAGCTACAAGCTCTCCAAAATCGCCGCGGAAACCGATGCGAAGTACATTGTTTTCTGCGGCGTTCACTTCATGGCCGAAAGCGCCGACGTGCTCGGCCGCGACGGCCAGCAGGTGATCCTGCCCGATCTGAACGCCGGTTGCTCCATGGCGGATATGGCCGAAATCTCCCAGGTGGAGGCCTGCTGGGAAGCGCTTGCGCGCCTCGGCCTGGCGGATGAGACGATTCCGCTGACGTACATAAACTCCACCGCGGCGATCAAGGCTTTTTGCGGCGAGCTCGGCGGCCTGGTGTGCACCTCCTCGAACGCGCGCGCCGCATTGGAATGGGGCTTTGCGCGCGGCAGGCGCATCCTTTTCCTGCCCGATCAGCACCTGGGCCGGAACACCGGGCATTCCATGGGAATTGCGCTGGACGAAATGACTGTCTGGGACCCATGGGCGCTGCAAGGAGGCCAGACGAAGGAGACACTGGCGGCCAGCCGTATTCTGCTTTGGAAGGGCCATTGTGCCGTCCATCAGCGCTTCCTGCCCGGCCATGTCGATCAGGTGCGCACCAAATACCCTGGCATTCAGGTCATCGTGCACCCCGAGTGCCGCTGGGAGGTCTGCCAGAAGGCCGACGCACTCGGCTCAACGGAACGGCTGATCTCCCTTGTCGAGCAAGCCCCTTCAGGCTCCATGTTCGCCATCGGCACGGAGATTCACCTGGTCAACCGGCTGGCCCGCCGCTTTGCCGCAGAGGACAAGCGGATCATCACCCTCGACGACACCGGTTGCCTGTGCACTACCATGTACCGCATCAGCCCGCACCATCTGGCGTGGGCTCTCGATAACCTTGTGGAAGGCCGCGTCGTCAACCGCATCCAGGTCCGTCCGGGGGTCAAGCACTGGGCCAAGGTGGCGCTGGACCGGATGCTGGAAACGTCAGCTTCTCGCTCCTAGCCTCCAGCTTTCAGCTCGGGTAGGAACACGGCTTCGAGAAATGCGGGCTCAACTCGACGCCGGACCAAATCTTCGGACAAAAAGCTAAAAGCCAGAGGCTAGAAGCTGCTTCCATTCCGTCGTATGCTAGTAGAGGGAATCAACCATGAAGACCTTCACTCTTGAAGAAGCGCAGTCGCTGCTCCCGGTGCTGGAGTCGCTGCTGAAGCGCGCGATCGGAGGCAAGCAGGCGGCCGAGGAGGTCGAGTCCAGCCTGGCTGAGCTGGCGCGGCGCATCTATATCTCCGGCGGGATGCGGGTGGACGTGGGCAAGGTGGCCAAACAGCGCGCGGAGATCGAGGCCCACTTGCAGCGCGTCCGGGAGAGCATCGCCGAGATCGATTCCATCGGCGTGCAGGTGAAGGACCTCGAGGCTGGGCTTCTCGATTTTCCCTGCCGCCTCGACGACCAGGTGGTGCTGCTCTGCTGGCGCATGGGCGAGCCCTCCATCGAACACTGGCACACGGTCGACTCCGGTTTTGAAGGCCGCCAGCCCGTGGACGAGCGCTTCCGCCGCCGTTCCGCCTCCGGTGGCCGGCCCAACTGAGACGCCGCGGCGCGGCTATCTCACTGCCCAAGCCTGAGCATTTTTGCGCCGGAGCACCCAAGCCTGTGTATATTCCCGAACGCGAAGTTCGCGCCGCCCTGACTTACGAGGCTCTCATTCCCGCTATTCGCCAGGCGTTGATGGACTACTCGGCCGGTCTTGTGGAGCAGCCGCCGCGGACGATCCTGCGCGCCGGCAATGCAGAGGGCTTCTTGAACGGCTGGTTTGCCGTGATGCCGGTGATTGCCGGAGACGTGATGGGAGTCAAGACCGTGACCTTCTATCCTGGCAACGCCGACAAGGGCCTGCACACCCACATGGCGGTCATCGAGTTGCTCCGCCGCTCCACCGGCGAGCCGCTGGCGATCATGGACGGCCGCCTGATCACAGAGATGCGCACTGCCGCGGTCTCCGCCGTCGCGATGGCTGCTCTGGCCCCGCCGGGAGCATCCAGCCTGGGCATTCTTGGCTCGGGGGTTCAGGCCCGGTCTCACATCCAGGCGCTGCGGCTGGTCTGGCCGGCTCTTCAGAATATCCGCATCTGGAGCCGCACGCCGGCCAACGCCGAACGGTTGGCAGAGGAGACGGGCGCCGGAGCTGTGCCCATTGAGGAGGCAGCGGCTGCCGATGTCGTCCTCACGGTAACCGCCTCGCCCGATCCCGTACTCAAGGGCCAATGGCTCTCATCCCGGGCGCTGGTGCTGGCCGTGGGAGCGACCGGGGCCAGCTTGCGCGAACTGGACGACGAGGCCATGCTCTCAAGCTATGTGGTGGCCGAGTCCCGCTCTTCGGCCGAGCGCGAATCGGGAGACGTGCGGCTCTCCGGCGCCCCGGTGCAGGCCGAGATTGGCGAGATTCTGGCGAAGAAAGCTGTAGTGCCCACCTGCGGGCGCATAGTCTTCAAGTCCGTAGGGATGGCCATCGAGGACTTAACCGCGGCAAGACTGGTCTGGCAGGGGCGGATATCGATCCAGAAATAAAACCGCGGACTCCGGAATCTTCAAAAACTGAGCGAATACCCGCCGGGCCGCGTCTCTCGCTGCAGGACCTGAGGCCGTTCGCCTCCGTCTAATCCGGCGGCAGGACTGGACGGACGCGAAAGCGACACGCTTTGAGCGGGATTCAGCAGGCGATGAACAAGGAGCGGCAATGAAACTCGGAAAGTGGGCAAGGCTGTTGTTGGCGGCGGCCCCGATCCTGATTGGTTTTGGGGCGGGATGCGGCGATTTCTGGCAGGCGCCGAGCACCACCACGACCTGCACCACGAACTGCACAACCGCAACCAGCGGCAACTTCTATATCCTGAACGCCGGGACCACACCCGAGATTGTGGGCGAGTCCATTGTCTCCGGTACCCTGACTGCGCTCTCCGGCAGCCCTTGGACAGTGGAGGGCGCCCCCTACGCCATGGCCATGGCTCCAAACGGCAGTTTCCTGGTTGTGAGCTCGACCTCCGGCGTTTTCGCGTACCCCATTACGAACGGCACGTTGGGGACAGCCACGGTGGTTTCCACGGATCAGGCCTATGCCGTCCAGGTGGATGCGACCGATTCCTGGCTTGTGGAGGCCCTCCAAGGCAACGGCGGAGTGACGCTCGGCGCAGTCCCCATCAGTTCCACCACGGGCGCGAACAACGGCAGCGAGCAGACGGTATCTTTTACAGTCGCAAACGCCGCCGTGCAGCCGAACAGGTTGGTCATTTCCGGGGATAACAGCAACATTTTCGCCGCCCTTGGCACAGGCGGCACGATCGTGGTCCCCTTCAATGCGAGTGCGGCTACGGGAACCAATCCGTTCGGAACCAGCCCCAAGGCCACCACGATTGCGGTGGCGAATTCCAGCGGTTCTGCCCTTTCGGTGGCCGTTGACCCCAGCACGACCCCTCGCCTGTTCTACATCGGCGAAACCCTGGCCAACTCCGCGGGCAACTCTGGCGGGTTGCGTGCCTTCAACTACAGCTCGCTGGGCAGTTCCGCACTGACCCAGGCCACCGGCTCCCCCATCGCCAGCGGCGGACTGGCGCCCAATTTCATCCTGCCCATTGCCTCCGGCGACGATGTCTATGTCGCAAATGGGGCTGGCCTTAGCACAGCCGGCAACATCGCGGGATTTGCGGTAACAGCGAGCGGGACCACCTATTCCATCGCGGCGGGCAGTACCGTTGCGGCCGGCGTTCAACCGCTTGGCCTGGCCGAGGACTCGAGCAGCACCTTCGTGCTGGCCGTGGGTTCGCTCGGCAGCCCCTACTTCGACGCGTATACCTTTGACACCACGACCGTCGGACGACTCGATTCTCAGATCACTTCCAGCACCGCGGCCAATTCCATCGCCATCGTTGCGACGCCGTAGAAGCAAATGACAGATTACAGATGACAGGTGACAGTTTCCAGTCACCGGTGGCGAGACCGCTCTGGCCGCCGTGTACAGCCACTGAGCGTCATTTGCTGCTCGTTGGACCTGCTGACAGAACAGAGACGGCTAGACTGCTTGCTGTCATCTGTAACCTGTCATCTGTCATCTGGAGTGCTATCCTCAAGAGGAACGCCACTGGCTGTGGTCACGCGATCTCCAATCCCATTCGCCCCTTTCCTCCGGCGCCACCGGGCCTCAGTGCCTCTGTTGATGGCGCTGTATCTTTTCTCGTTTGCCTGCGGATGCAGCCGATTTCGCCATGAACAGCACGACACGGTGTACGTCTCCGCCCGCCAGATGTACCTCCACGACCGGGTTGCCGCCGTATCCAATCGCGTGGCCGAGGTGGTGAACGGACAGCCGCTCGAAGTCCTCGAACACGGCCGCCGCTTCCTCAAGGTCAAGACCCAAAAGAACGAGATCGGCTGGATTGAAGACCATGCTGTGATTGACGGCAAGACGTATGAGTCGTTTGCCCAGCTTGCCAGCCAGCACCAGCAGGACCCCGTAGTGGCCACCGCCACCCTCCGCGACGACCTGTATCTGCACGTCCTCCCCGGCCGGGAGACGGAGCACTTTTATCTGCTGGCCGGCAACGCCAAGGTCCAGCTTCTGGCACGCGCTTCGGTTCCCAAAGTGGCCACGCCCGGCTTGGGAGCGGCTCTAAAGCCAATCGAGGCGAAACCTCGCTTGAATCCTGCTCAGGAGGGAAAGAGTTCCGCGCCAGCTTCCAATTTGTCAAAGGGCACGGCAAAGGCCCTCTCGCCCGCGCCTGGCTCCAGGCCGGCCCCGGCCAGCGCAGCGCCAACTCCCAGCCCGGCCGATGCTTCGCCTGTCGTCATGGAGGACTGGTGGCTGGTCCGCGATGGCCAGGGCCACGCCGGCTGGCTGCTCGCCGGACGTGTTGATGTGGATGTGCCGGATGAGGTTGGCGTCTACGCCGAAGGGCAGCGCATGGTGGGCGCTTACGTGCTGACCAAGGTCACCGATGCCGTGGCCGCCACCCCGAACCACGAGGTTCCCGAATACGTGACCGTCCTCAGCCCGCCCAGATCCGGCCTGCCCTTCGATTTCGACCAGGTGCGCGTCTTCACATGGAGCGTCAAGCGCCACCGCTATGAGACGGCCTTCCGGGTACATCCCATTCAGGGCTTCCTTCCGGTCCGGACTGGCTTCCAGTCCGCGTCCGGCGGCAGCGTGCCCGTATTCAGCTTCCAGATCGCCAACGGCCAGGACCTCAGCGTCGATCCGTCTACCGGCATTGCCCGCCCGGTCTCTCCGCGCACCATCAGCTACGAGATGATCGATACGCAGGTCAAGCGCATTGGCCCCGACCTTGGGCCGATCCCCGTGGGCCACCTGGAGGGCGAGAAGCCCAAGCCGGCCAAGACGGCGAGGAAGAAGACTAGATAGGCCATGCAACCGGGATTTCCTTGGCGCTCCTTCACCCCCGCCTGCGCAGCTCCAGTTCCACCACCCGCAGCATCTCCGCCTCGGGAGCAGGCTTTCCGGTCCAGATCTCGAACTGGCGCGCGCCCTGCTGCACGAACATCTCCAGCCCGCTTATCACTGGAATGCCGCGCTCCTTTGCCAGCTTGATCAGCGGCGTTTCCAGCGGGTTGTAGACCATGTCGAAGACCAGATCTGTGTTTAGCTCGCCCGGCTCAATGGGCAGCGGCTGCTTGTTGCCGGCCATGCCGCAGGGCGTCGTATTGATGAGTACGTCGAAATGGGTCTTTGCAAACTGCTGGTGCTTCAGAGCTTTGGCTTTGGCATCTTTGGCCAGAGCCACGGCCGTCTCGTGGGTGCGGTTGACGATGAAGACCTCGGCGCCCTGGTCAACCAGGCCGAAGACGGCGGCGCGCGCCGCGCCTCCCGCGCCCAGTACGGCGATGCGCGCGCCCTTGAGCCGCAGGTGCTTTTCCAGCGGCCTGACCACCCCGGCCACGTCGGTGTTGAAGCCGTAGAGCTTGCCGTCGGCCCCGGTGCGCAGCGTGTTGCAGGCGCCGATGCGCGAGGTGAGCGGGTCCATGTTGGCAAGGTGGGGCAGCACCTCCTGCTTCAGCGGCATGGTCACGGCCACGCCGCCCAGGGGGAGTTCGCGCACCAGCGTCAGCAGGTCGTCGAGCATGCGGACCTTAAGCGGCAGCAGCACGGCGTTCACGTTCTCGCGGCGAAAGGCGGTGTTGTGCATCAGCGGCGAAAGCGAGTGGGAGATGGGATTGCCGGCCACGCCAAAAATCCTCGTCGCCTGGTCCAGATGCTCCACGCGGTAGAGGTCGCGCAGGGTGCGCGCGGTGATCTGGCCGGGCGCGGTCTCGGCGCCGTTGTCAAACGACGCAAACGTGAATGCCGCCCCGGCCCTGGGCCCCAGCACGCGGCTCACAAGTCCTTCCTCCCCCATGGCGATGCCCACCACATGCGCCGTCAGCGACCGGTCCTCGATCAGCCGCAGCACGGCAAGATTGTCGGCCAGCGTCCGCGCCGTCGAAACCACCTTCACAAAATCAGGCGCAAACGCTTCGATGCGCTGCGCCGCCTGCTCAAGGTTCTTGGTTCTGGTAAAGTCGTGCGAGCTAACCAGCAGCGCCGCACCCGCCGCCCGCAGACTGGACCGAAACTGGGCTAATTGCGCCGGCTTGGCCTCCTCGGCCGATTCCACTTCCAGGTCCACAATCCTGCAGCCGGCCTGTGCAGCGCCGGCGAGCACGTCCAACCCCGCCGTCAGAGTCCCCTCGAATTTGCCGCCAAATGCCTTGCGCCTGCAGGTGGCTATCGCGGTCGCTTCCCGGTGCGCTGTTAGAAACTCCTTCATCCGCGGCAGCGCTGCCGCCGGCTTGGCGAGTGAATCCAGCCTGAATTCGAGGAAATTCGAGTCCTTCAGCGCCACTTCGGCCCGCTCCACGATTTCCGCTGCCGAACCGGCCTGAATAGCCACGCACAGCTTGCCCACGCGAAGCCGGGGCGGAGCCGGCGCGAGAGGGGAAACAGTCGTGCTGGAATCAATGCGAGGCATAGCCATCAATTGACGCATCTTAAAGGGCTTCGGGTTGGGATGCAACAAAGGAATGCAGCCGGCAGGCCCAACCGCTCCTTCTACTCATCCCGCAGAGTCTTCGCCGGATCGATTCGCGCGATGCGCAGCGCCGGCAGCGTCGTGGCCAGCAGCGTTACCGCAACCAGCGTCAGCACCACAGCCACAATGGTCGTCGCATCGTAGACGCCTACCCCGTAGAGCACACTGCGCATAGCCCGCAGCGCTCCCATGCACAGGATCAATCCCGCGATGAGCCCGGCCGCCGACGCGCCCACCCCCGGCCCGCCTACGTGGACCATGGCTCGGCGGATGCTCGAACCCAGCGCGATGCGAATGCCGATTTCGCGCGTTCTCTCCACCACCATGTTCGCCACCAGCGCAAAGATGCCCACCGCGCTCAATAACAGGGCGAGGCCGG
>DASWZM010000179.1:0-3134 GCA_036404455.1 Occallatibacter sp.
GCGCTGATGGTGCTGAGGCCGCGGCTCAAGGAGGAGTGGCCGACCGCGCTCGACACCGTTCACCTGGAGATGCGCAGGACTCCGTTTAGCGTGCTGGCAGGGTTGGTGCGAGGACGGAGATTCCTGAACGAATTCCGGCCGGAACTGGTTCATAGCCACAGCTTTCATGCCAATTTTGTGGCGCGGTTACTGAGTCTGCTGGTTCCTGCAACGACTGTTCTTTCGACCATTCACAACGTGTTTGAGGGCGGCCGGGGGCGGATGCTGGCCTACCGGCTGACCGACGGCTTGAGTTGCTTGACTACCGCGGTGAGCGAGGCTGCAGCGGATCGATTTGTGCGCCTCAAGGCGGTTACGAAAAAGAAGTGCATTGTGGTGCCGAATGGGATCGATACAGCGGAGTTCGCTCCAAATGCGGAGCGACGCGCACACATGCAAGCGACGATGGGCGTGAGTGGAGAGTTCATCTGGTTGACGGCGGGGCGCGTTGTGCCGGCCAAGGACTATCCGAACCTGCTGCGGGCCTTTGCCGAGGTGCGGCGAGCCTGGCCGGATGCGCAGTTGTGGATCGCGGGTGAGGCCGCCGGCGCGGAATTCGAGCGTGTGAGAGGATTGTCGGCAGATCTGGGTTTGACTGGTTCTTTACGCTGGCTTGGGCTGCGACGGGATATGACCGCTCTGCTCGACGCCGCGGACGGGTTTGTGCTTGGTTCAGCGTGGGAGGGAATGCCGCTGGCGGCCGGCGAGGCTATGGCCATGGAGAAGCCGGTGGTGGCTACCGATGTGGGAGGCGTGCGGGAACTGGTAGGGAATGCAGGCGTGATTGTGCGGGCAGGGAACCCGGAGGCGCTGGCCGGGGCCATGCTGGAGCTGATGCGGAGGTCCAGCAAAGAGCTGCGGGCGCTGGGACGCGCGGCGCGGGAACGCATCGCAACGCAGTTCAGCATCGACGCCAGGGTGGATGAATGGGAGGCGCTGTACCGGACGATGCTGGTGCACGGCCGATGATCTGCGCTTCGCGCTGAATCGCTTCCTTGCGATCCCTTTTCCGCACGCGGGCCCTCGGCTGCTTCGCCGACTCCATCGTGATACCCTTATCGGCGATTTCTTGAGTTGCATTTCCCGGCTGCGAAGGCAGTTGTGCGGAATGCCTTTGAAGGAGAGCGATGCGAGAGGCAATTGCTTTGGGATTGGTGTGCGGCTCTTTGGTTGGAGTTGCGGCCGGTGTCGGAAGCGGAATGGCGCAGGCGCAGGGCAGACTCACTCAGAATGCGGCGCTGGCTCTGGATCGCGGCTGGGAGTTCCGGCAGGTTACGGCGGGTGCGCAAGAGGCGGAGAGCGGCTGGCTGCCGGCCACCGTGCCGGGGGACGTTCACCTGGATCTGCTGGCCAACAAGAAGATTCCCGACCCGTTCATCCGCGACAACGAAGCGAAGCTGCAATGGATCGAAAATGAGAGCTGGGAGTACCGGCTGAACTTCGACCTAACGGCGGCCCTGCTGGCGCGGTCGAACGTGGACCTGGTCTTCGAGGGGCTGGATGCGGCCTCGCAGGTGTATGTGAACGGCGCGCAGGTGCTGAGCGCGGACAATATGTTTCGCGTATGGCGGGTTGCTGTGAAGGGCCACTTGCATACGGGTAAGAATCTGCTGCGTGTGGTGTTTCCCTCGCCGGTCAAGGCCACGCAAGCAGCGGCGGCGAGCGACGCGTTCCGGCTGCAATCGAAGACCGAGGACAAGACCTATATTCGCAAGGCGGCCTATGAGTATGGGTGGGACTGGGGGCCGCGGTTTGTCACCAGCGGCATCTGGAGGCCGGTGCGGCTGGAGGCCTGGGACAAGGTGCGGATTGCGGACTTTGCTATCCGGCAGCGCGACGTGAGCCGGGAAGTGGCGCACATGGACGGAGAGGTTGAGGTGGAGGCTGCGAGCGCCGGCCCGGCCAGAGTGAGCGTGCAGTACAACGACGGCGGCAAGCCGGTAAAGGTGATTGAGACGGTGAGCCTGCACGCCGGACGCAATGTGCTCGATCTTCCCGTGGAGATTCGGCAGCCGAAGCTGTGGTATCCGGCGGGCTACGGCGAACAGCCGTTGTATGAATTCACCGCGCGGGTGGGCACGGGCGGCGTGCAAGCAGCCGAAGAGCGGAAAGTGAAGGCCGGCCTGCGTTCCATCGTGTTGCATCGCGAACTGGACAAGTGGGGCCGGTCGTTCGAGCTGGTGGTGAACGGGATTCCGGTGTTTGCCAAGGGCGCCGACGTGATTCCCTTCGACAGCTTTCCCAATCGCGTGACCACGGCGGACTACCGGCGGATTCTGGAGTCGGCGCGCGACGCCAACATGAACATGATTCGCCACTGGGGTGGCGGCTACTACGAAACCGGCGAGTTCTATTCGATCTGCGACGAGCTGGGCATTATGGTGTGGCAGGATTTCATGTTCGGGAACGACTGGCAGCCGGGGACGTATGCGTTCAAGCTGAATATCGAGGCCGAGGCCGAGGACCAGGTGCGGCGGCTGCGCAATCACCCCAGCATCGTGGTGTGGTGCGGGAACAACGAGACCGAGGCCGCGTTCGACTGGGGTCCGCGGCCAACCTTGCCGGCGGATGTGAGGTTTCTGATCTGGCAGGATTATCTGACCGAGTTCAGCGGAATTCTGCCCAGGGTGGTGGCGCGGCTGGACGCGGAGACGCCCTACTGGCCGAGTTCGCCCAGCGCCGACTATGAGCCGCTGAGCGAGAACTTCCAGAGCGGAGACGCTCACATCTGGGACGTGTGGCACGGACGCGTGCCCTTCTCGACCTATGAAACGCATCATGCGCGCTTTGTCACGGAGTATGGCTTCCAATCGTTTCCGGAGATGAGGACGATCGAGGCCTTCACAGAACCTGATGACCGCGCCAATATTTTCACTCCGGTGATGCTCGTCCACCAGAAGAACAATGAAGGCAATGCGATCATTCACGACTATCTGCTGAGGGATTATCCCGAGCCGAAGGACTTTGCGAGCTTTCTGTACGTGAGCCAGGTGTTGCAGGCGGAGGGAATCAAGATTGGCGCGGAGCATTTCCGGCGTAGCCGTCCGGAAACCATGGGATCGATCTTCTGGCAGTTGAACGATTGCTGGCCGGTG
>DASWZM010000180.1:0-3608 GCA_036404455.1 Occallatibacter sp.
AAAGATCCACCCCATCACGAATAGGCCAAACACGCCGTACATGTGCGCCGCGCTCACCAGCACCGCGAAGATCGCTAAGTGCACCATGCCCTTGATGAACTGGCCGTTGTACATGGCGCCCACGCCGGGAATGAATCCCAGCAGGGCCGCCAGTCCCGGGCTCGGTCCGCCTACGGGAGGGGGCACATAGGGCCTCTGCGCGCTTTGCCACGCCATCCAGCACGGCTCACAGAAAATCTGGCCACCCGATCCTTTGCGCACACATGCCTCGCACAGAGCCTTGCCGCAGCTCTGGCAGTACGCCGTCGCATTTACGCCGCTATGGTTTACGCAATCCATGGTGTGCTCCTTTCCAACGTTTGCACCACGTAGCCTCTGGACTGCCCACTGGTGTGCGTTGCCTTCATCGGAAACGTAAGTGAAGTTTCCAAATAATCATTGCTGCTTGCCGGTTCCGTTTGCGGTGTGTCCGGCTGTTGCCGAGGGCCCACGCGCAGCCCTCCGTCATGGCTGCCGGGGTTCTTTTCTGGATTCTGCCGGGTCTCGCCCGGCGTCACCGGCTGGGTTTGCTGTTGCTGGTCGCCGCCGTTGCCCTTGCCCTCATCCTGGCCGCGCAGCTCGCGCATGCGCGCTTCTACCTCGTACACAAAGCGCAGATGGTCGTAATAGCGCACGATCGGCACCGAAGCCATGGTCAGTTGCCGCTCCATGTACGACCGCACCGCACGCGGCCTCAGATCGGCCAGCCGCAGGTTCTTGAGCTGCACGCCCGCCAGGTTCAGCGTGAGCGCTACGGAAAAGAACGCCATCGCCGCCGTCATCAGCAGCCGTGGCTGCACGCTCAAGCGCATCCGCGCAAAGAATCCCGGCTGCTGCCAAACCGGGGTCCCCAGCGACGGGTGGCTCGAAGAGCCGGGGTCGCTGGGGTGGCGTACTGGCGGAACAAACGCCGGAACCACACCAGCCCCTGCCGGAACCCGCAAGCCGCTTAGTGCTTGCCCCAGACCTGTACCTGGTCCGGTGGTGGCCAGAATCTTTTCGAGAAGCCACTCTGGCGGCTCCGGCTCCGGAGACAGAAACTCCAGCCACTCACGGCCCTTGCGCGCCGCTTCATACAGCGCTGCGCACGCCGGGCAGCCGGCCTTGTGCGCGAGAAACCGCGTCTCTTCCTCGGGCTTCAGCAGCCCGTCCAGTGCATCGGCCAGCAGCGTCTCCCACTCGCCGCATGCTGGTGTGCCCGGAATATGTGTGCCCTCTGCCATGGCTACATCACCTCCCTCTTGGTACGTTCCAGGAGCCGCGCCAGTTCCGCCCGCCCCCGGCTGATGCGCGATTTCACGGTCCCTTCTGGAATCCCTAAAACCTGTGCAATCTCTTTATAATCAAGATCTTGCAAATCTCTTAAAATCACTGCTTCGCGCAGCTCAACGCTTACTTTCATCAATGCCTTCTGCACCATCTTTTTGAGCTCCTGCCGCGCCGCCGACTCGTGCGGGGAAGGGCCGGCATCGGCCAGCCGGTCGGAGACGCTTAGATGAGACCTCAACTCTTCCGTCTGATCCCACCCATCGTCCAGGGAGCCCGTGGCGCGCTGGTTCCGCGTCCGCCTGTAGTTGTCCACCAGCAGATTCCGCGTCATGGTGGTAATCCACACCGGCAGGCTGCCGCGTGTGGCGTCAAAACTGCCCAGATTCGAGTAAATTTTCAGGAAAACGTCCTGCGTCAGGTCTTCGGCATCCGTTGCGTTGCCGGCAAAGCGGTAGCACAGTCCATACACACGCTTCTGGTGCGTGCGGACCATCTCGGCCCATGCGCTGGAGTCGCCGTTCATGCAGCGGCCGACAATTTGCGTCCAGTCCTGCTCCAGAGCTCTCACCTCCGTGCGCCCCGTCCGGCTTGCCTGCGTCGCGTCCAACGTGGCCGTACCCATCGAAACGGCTGCGCACAGGGCGCCGTCGCGCCGCGCCGCGGGAGCCGTTGCGGCTTCCTGCACTTTGGACCGTCCTAAGGTCCGCCCCGCCGCAGATGGCGTCAAACCCCAGCTTAATGTACCCACGTACTGCATGGAGATTGAATACGCAGAATGGGTCCTGCCGGTTCCGTCGGAGACTCTCCTCTGCAGTCGCGACACCGGGCCCTTCGAATTCTTGCTTCCTCGTACCCTTTGTCCCTTTTTCCTCCCAGACCCGTGCGACAGGTTCGCGTCGCTTGGATGGCTTATTCGCCGCCTTTACGGAACTATCTCTTCTCCATCTTCGTATTCGCTTGCATATGCAAGAAACCTTTACCTGGGAGTGGCTCGAGTCCCAGACTGCGCGCACCAGTGCCGCATGGCACGCCTGCGCCCACCGGCCTCTGCCGTCCGGCCCTGTCTACACCCTGGAGGAGCAAAGCGCGAACGAGCGTGTCTACGAAGACTGCCTTCGCTCTGTGGAGAGGGGCCTTCACAACCGTCCTCGCACATCGACAGAGCGCACTGCCTTCCGGGACCGCCTCGTTGCCGCATTCTCCCGTTTCGCTGCCTCCGCGCTCGGTCTTGAATCGCCAGCCATCGATCTCATCGCCCAAGGCTTCCTGCCTGCCGGTGTCGAATTCGCTCGCCGCGCGCGCCATTTCGACGCCGCCCTGACCATGCCTGAGATCGTTCAGGCCTGCCGGAACGCCTGGACCGCCTACGGCTTTCAGCCCCTCCTCGACGAGCCCGCGCACATGACGCCGTCGATCGTTGGCTATAGCCTCCTTTACCCCTATACCGACAATTATCTCGACCGCCGCGATGCGTCCCCTGCCGCCAAGCGCCTCTTCTGTGCGCGATTCCGCCGACGCCTGCGCGGCGAGCATCTTCCCGTCCGCGATGCGCACGAAGCATCCATCTGGGCTCTGGCCGGGATGATCGAAAGCCAGTATCCTCGCGCACATTACCCGCAGGTCTTCGAATCATTGCTCGCCATCCATCAGGCGCAGGAGCAGAGCGTTGCCCAACTCTCCGCCGCACGGTCCTTGAGCGGCGATGAGATCCTCTGTATCAGTTGCGCAAAGGGCGGCACATCCGTCCTCGCTGACGCCTGCCTCGTCCGCGGCTGGCTCACCGCGCAGGAAAGCCAGATTGCCTTCGATTGGGGAGTGCTGCTCCAGCTCGGCGACGACCTCCAGGACATTCGCGAGGATCTTCGCCGAGGATCGGCCACGCTCTTCACGCGCGCTGCAGCCGCGGGCATCCTGCTCGACCCCCTCGTCCTTCAGTTGCTCAATTTCAGCGAGGCGGTCGGCGCCGGGCTTGATTGCCTCCCAACCGGCTCGGCAACGCTCAAGAACCTGCTCCGCATGAGCTGGCGCTCGCTCATCGTCGCCGCTGTCGCCAATGCCCCGGAATTCCTCTCCCCGGCCTTTCTCCGCGAGCTCGAACGCTCGTCGCCGCTCCGCTTCGCCTTCCTCGAGGCGCGCCACAAGAAGCTCGGAAGCCGGCGCGGCCTTTTCGCCGCCGTCTTCAACGCCCTGATCGAGGAGACCGGCGAACAGGTATTCGCACCCAATGCAGGTGCTTCATGCTGGGAATCTCCAGCAGGATGTTCGCCGGATCACGTTGCTGGAACGCAGCTGGCGTAACC